>DAOUGX010000591.1:0-4532 GCA_034428855.1 Anaerolineaceae bacterium
GGTGGTAGATATTCAATCAGTTCCGCTTTACCCCTGGCAATTGCTTCAATGGACCCAGCTCTTTCAGCGTGTACCGCACCGATATTGGTTATTACACCAATATGAGGATCAGCGATTTCACATAATTGATGAATTTCACCTGGTACATAAAAACCCATTTCTAAAACCGCCCTCTGGTGACTTTCCGTTAATCGAAGCATGGTCAAAGGTAAACCGATTTCATTGTTCAGGTTCCCAATGTTTTTCAGAGTTCGATACTTTTGGCTCAGGACCTCTGCAACCAATTCTTTCGTGGTTGACTTACCAACAGAACCGGTAATACCAACGACTTGTATGTTCAATTTCTTTCGCCAAAATGTTGCAATTTTTTGTAAGGCTTTCAACGTGTCTTCCACCAACAAAGCCAGTGGCAGGTCAAATTGTGGAGAAATTTCAGGGAATTTTCCGTTTCTTAGGTCAATGATCTGAATTTCTGTCTCAACATATTTTTCAATTAATACAGCCTGAGCTCCTTTTCGAAAGGCATCGTTTACATAATTATGGCCATCCTGTTGATCGCCTTTTAATGCAACAAACAAGGCAGCAGGAATCACCTGTCTTGAATCGATCGCTGCCTCGCTAATTATTTGCGGGGCAGATGGTCGGGTTTGGGTAAGAGCTTCAAAAATGTCAGCGATTGTTAGCATAGTATCCTTATTAATTATTTGCCATTTCCATCCGCACATTGTCTGGTGGAATATCCATCAAAATCACCAGATTTTCCACAATTTCACTAAAAACTGGAGCTGTAACAACTGAACTCCATATACTGGATTGTGGTTTTTCCAACCAAATATAAACGATAAATTTCGGATCATCAACCGGTCCCCAACCAACGAATGAAGCATTGGTTTGCCCAGCAACATACCCATGGATACTGGGAATTTCAGCAGTACCTGTCTTTCCTGCTACCCGATATCCTTCCACAAGCGCTTCAGATGCTTCATTTTCCAATGAATTGGCTAACATTTCGGTAATGGTATGCGCAGTTTCTGGCTTTATTGGGGTGGATACTATTTTGGGATTATAGTATCGGATTCGACCATCCTGAACTATTCCCTTTTGAATATGAGGTGCCATCATGCGGCCATCATTTGCAATGGCAGCCAGCGAAGTGATCATTCTGATAGGGGTTACGGAAACGCCCTGACCAAAAGAGTGCGGACCGATCATTCCTTCATACCAGCGTGGTGCATTCGGGTCAGAACCGAAAGGAGTAGGATTGCTGGGAGATAAGAAAGGATAGCTGGCTTCACCATCCATATCAATATTGGTTTTTCGATCAATATTGAAGGCATAGAGATATTCATAAAAAGTTTTTGTGGTGGTTTGTTGAGCCATCCAGACCAGACAAACGTTCAAAGAATGTTGCATACACCCGGTCATATCCTGATATCCCCATGCGCCATAATCCCAGTTATAAATGGTCATTCCACCGATATTAACGACACCAGTATCCAGAAATTCAGTTTCAGGTGTCACAGCACCAGAGTCCAGGGCTGCGGCTAATGTGAATACCTTAAAAACTGAACCAGGTTCATATGTTTGCATGATGGCACGGTTGAAGGGAGTTTGTACATCGTATCCATCAACAGTCTGGAGCGGATACTCAGCCAGAATTTGTTCTGAATTTTGATTTAGATTTGCCCGTGGGGTGGTTGCCATCGCTAAAATTTCACCTGTCTCCGGATCCATAATGATGACCGTACCTGAAGCTGAACCTGAGTTCTTAATGGATCGATCTAAAATCTCTTCCATTCTGGCTTGAATTTCGCGGTCAATGGTTAAAATAATGCTGGCTCCATGTGGAATTTCTGGAATTTCCATCACATCATAAGGATTCATGGAAATAAAGGTGGAATTTTCTGTGGTGGAGAGAATATTGTCATAAAATCCTTCCACACCAAAGAAACCATCGGAACTAAAAAATCCTAACAAGTTTGCCGCCAGACTATTATCGGGATATGTTCTATGCAGCCTTCCGTTCCAGGTGATCGGGTAAAGCGCAGAATTGGTATCCTGGGCGATGGAGATTTCTGAAACCATTTTTTCAGTTGCATTACGAAAAATAGTTGAAAAAACTGCATAGTTATCCTTCAAAGGATCGGGTTGAAATGGAATTTCAACTCTGGTTCTTACATATTCGCGATCCAATCCGGAGATACTGGATAGAAAATTAATAATTTCATCTTTATTGTTGTCATTAATTTGGTTGAGATTTACTCCAATTTCGTACACTTCATTGTTCCCAGCCAACAGATTGCCCCAGCGATCATAAATATTTCCACGTACCGCTTCAAATTCTTTCGGTTTATATGTTGCCTGATTTCCTACTTTTTCACTTAACTCGTGAAAGACAGGATCGGTTTGAATTTGGACTAATCGAAAAATAATGGCAATGGAAAATAAAATAATTCCGATCCCAACTAAATAAAAACGAATAATTCCACGTCCCATTTTATTCACCTTCTTTGTCTAGCATGATAAAAGTCCCTTGATATAACCAATCCCATATCGACTGTGTAAAAGCTGGAACCATCTGAAAAGTCTCCTGGTTGTTAATAATGCGTGGCATGGAAATTGGTTCAGATTGTTTGCCAACATAATCAGGGATATACAAATATTCAATATCTGATCTGGTTGCAGGAACAAAACCTAATTCTTTTGCACGATTTTGCATGGTGGTTGCAGAAGTCAACATAGCCAGATTGGTACTATTGGCTGAAATTGATCGGATCAGTGTTTCCCGTTCCGCTTCAAGCAATCTTATCTGTACACCAGATTGAGCAGCTCTGGCTGTAAAATTGAGGTTTAGAAAAAATGACAAAACAAACACGACCAACAAAAGGAGGACCAGACCAAACCTTTGAATCTGGAGTCTCCACGGCCTCTGTTGGTGCGCTTGTTTTAAGTTTTTATTCATTCGTCCCTACCGATATTAAATTAATTGCTTGCAAATCTCATGCCAAAGTTAACTTTTCTACGATTCTTAATTTTGCACTTCTTGCTCTTGGGTTCTTGATCACTTCTTCTTTGGTAGCTTCAATGGGTTTTCTATTCACCTCCTTTATGGATTTTGTATGGTGACACGTACAAACTGGTTGGTCAGGAGGGCATAAACAATCTTTACTCTCCTGCCGGAATAATGTCTTAACAATTCGATCTTCCAGGGAATGGAAAGAAATAATTGCTAATTTTCCTCCAGGTTTTAATAGCTTAATCGCCTGGGGGATGACAGATTCAATGGCTTGCATTTCCTGGTTGACTGCAATTCGAATTGCTTGAAATGTGCGGGTAGCTGGATGAATCGGGCTGTGTTGACCACCATAAGCTTTTTTCACCAAATTAGCTAATTCGATTGTTGATTTTACTGGCCGATTTTGGCAAATAATTCTGGCGATTTTTCTCGATAATTTTTCTTCACCATATTTCCAGATAATATCTGCCAGATCGCTTTCTGAGAGTTTATTGATGAGGTCTTCAGCATTCATTCCGGGTTGGTCTCCAAATTTCATATCCAATGGGGCTTCATATTGAAAAGAAAATCCTCTTTCTTTGGTATCGAGCTGGATGGAAGAGACACCTAAATCAAGAATAATTCCATCAACAAATTGCCATCCAAGCTTGACCAAATGGGATGTCATTTCTACATAAGAACCTTTTTGGATGATTACCCGATCCTTGAATATAGAAAGGCGCTGGTTTGCGAATACCAGCGCCTGGGGATCCAGGTCTAATCCCAGGAGTTTCCCCTGAGGCGAAGAAAATTCCAAAATCCCGTAGGCATGACCGCCAGCACCTAACGTACCATCAACATATAACCCACCAGAATACGGAGCAAGCGCATTTATTATTTCATGGTAAAGTACTGGTATATGGGGGGAAGGCGACAAATAATCAATCATTAGAGTGATAAGTCTAACGTGGCATAACGCTCATTTTTGGCATCAATACTCGCCTGCTCTTCTGAATGATTTTTCCAGAGAGTGGGAGACCAAATCTCAAAATAACTACCGTTACCTAAAATCAATGCATCACTATCCAAAATTGCATGTGATCTCAGGATTTGAGGAATGAGAATTCTACCAGCTTTATCGACTTCAACCGAAAAAGCATTGGCAAAAATCAATCTTCTCAACTCACGGGCAACGGGATTTGCCATGTTCATGCTGGTAACACTCGTAAAAAGTTTTTGAAAAATCTCTTCGGTTAACACCATGAGATTTTGGTCTAAACCTTTTGTAATGTACGCACCATCAGATACCAGTTCACGATACTTCACCGGTATCGTCATTCTGCCTTTTGTATCTAATGTGTGTTCGTACGTACCAAGGAACATAAGTTCTAACACTCCTATAATCGCAGAACGCCGGCATCCCGGCGCTCCACTTTCTCCCACTTATCTCCACAATTATCCACATTTTAGCGGAAATTAAATAGAAAAGCAAGTGGTTTTTTAAAATTGATTACATTTTTTACTAATTTGTAAGGTT
>DAOUGX010000592.1:0-4857 GCA_034428855.1 Anaerolineaceae bacterium
AAAGAGTTTCCGAATAGTATCAGGTATTTAGATCATGGACCATTAACGAACCTATCAGTCTTTTAATTTACTTTTTGATCAGTGTACAATAAGAGTTATAAAATTTGAAACTTTTTTCACGATTATTTCGTCATAACTAAAGCTGCCTGAACCAGGAGCTATTTAATTATTTTTTCCCATTGGGAGGTTGTATGACTGATATAGATATTGACTATGAAGTAGAACAGAAACCTCGTAAGTTTGTTTTTCAGTGGTTTTTCCCTATCCTATTTAAGCCCAGAAAAACCTTGAATGAAATTGCTGAAAAAGAACATGCAGTCTGGATTGCTCCACTAACTGCCTTGATGATCACAGCCTTGATTTTGGTGCTGGTATCATCACCACTGGTTGGGCAATCGGCTCAATCAGCTTCACAACCTGATATGTATGAGTACTATAGCCCGGAACAGCAACAACAATATCAGGATGCTGTCAACATGGGTGCCAGCCCGGTCGTCACGGTAATCTTCCCATTATTGGGAAAATTTATTGGGATCTGGTTGGGTTGGGTTTTATTAGGAAGCATTTTACATCTTTCCTTAACGTTGAATGGCAGTCGTAGCAATACACGATCCGCTTTAAATCTGGTAGCCTGGAGTAGTGTTCCTTTTCTGATCCGTGACGTTGTGCAGATTATTGCTGTTCTTGTCACCAAGCAATTGATCGTACAACCAGGTTTGTCCGGCTTTATCGCTGAGGGAGCCACTGGGTTCAATTTGTTTTTGGCAGCGATTCTCGCTTTATTTGATTTTTATCTCATCTGGCAGGTAGTATTAATTGCGTCAGGCGCCGTAAAAATCTCAGGTTTGAAGGTGGGAAAAGCCTGGTTAGCAACATTGATCGCTGTTCTTATCTTCCTTATTCTAAAAGCATTACCTGGCTTTCTTTCAGCCCAGTTGAGTGGATTAAATCCCACCAGAATGTTTTTCTAGATTATGAACGACCAACCATTGATTCAAATCCGAAATTTACGGAAAACGTTTACCATGGGCAAGCAAAAGGTGCATGCACTGGCTGGAGTGGATCTGGATATTGCTGCTGGATCACTTACCGTCATTATGGGCCCGTCCGGTTCTGGTAAAAGCACCTTGCTTTATTTATTAGGGGGTCTGGATCGACCTACCAGTGGTAATATCGAGGTGAATGGGCGATTCCTGGATCAGATGGACGAGAACGATCTGGGATTATTCCGGCGGAAGAGTGTGGGTTTTATTTTCCAATCATTCAACCTGATTCCTACGATGACTGCCATGCAAAACGTAATGTTCCCGATGCGATTTACTGGTACTTCATCGAAGGAAAGGCAAAAAAAAGCCGCAAGATTATTAAGCCAGGTAGGTTTAGCAAAACGTTCATTACATAAACCAACAGAATTATCCGGAGGTCAACAACAAAGAGTCGCAGTGGCCCGGGCTTTGGTCAATGATCCTCCCATTATATTGGCAGATGAACCAACAGGAAACCTGGATACATCCAGTGGCCTGGGAATCATGAAATTATTATCAAAATTAAACCAGGAAGGCAAGACTGTCATCGTGGTCACGCATGATATGCGGATGTGTCAGTTTGCCAGTAATATCGTGTATTTATTAGATGGACTCGCTGTTAACGAAGCGGAATACGAAGCCGCCTCACATTTCGAAATCCCGGAAGAAGAACCGGAGGAAGCATAAATCATGAAAAAAATAATCAAATTTGTCTCACTCATCAATCTATTTGTCGTCATCATGTTGGTCGTATCCAGTCCGTTAATGGGAAAAGCCCAGGATGTTACCCCATTGGTAGACACTGCAACCGTAGCTCCAACAGCATCAGCTGTTGTGAATACCGCAGAACCAGTAACCAAATTTGAGCGGCCATTGGTGGTGATCTCATCCTATGAATTTGGATCAGACCGTGTCACCCCTGGAAATGATTTTAATTTGAAAATTCGCTTGAATAACAATGGGGAAAGTGATGTTTACAATATGGTGGTCACATTTGAAAGCACCGATTTTCTACCGTTAGCATCCGGTGGTGTGAGGGCGGTTCCGTTTTTGGACACTGGTGCGTCGGTAGAGATTGATCAACCGATGCGGGCGAATGCCAGTTTGTGGGGATATGCATCCGGGTCGATTATTGCCAATGTGTCCTACACGGACGAGCGTGGTACCAGCTACACAGAGCGATTTACTTTAACCATTGATTTGCGAACACCGGTTTATACTACGGCCCAACCCACTGCCACCCCAACCATGCAAGCTCGTTCACAATTGGTAGTTGGCGGATATGAAGTGGATGTAAATCCATTACAGCCAGGAACAATTTTCAACCTGACCATTGATATACGTAATTTAGGTGCTGTTTTTGCTCAGGATGTCACCATGGTGCTGGGCGGAGGGGTTGTGGTGCCAAGTGGACAGGATGGGAATGGTGGCCAACAGTCTGGTGGAGTGACTGGCAGTGGGGCAGATTTATCGGTCTTTGCACCGATTGGAACTTCAAATTTGATTTTTATTGATGATGTAGAAGTGGGTCAGGTGGTTAAAGCATCTACCCAATTGATCGTGAATGTGTCTGCCAATCCCGGTGCCTATCCATTTAAGATCTCTTTCACCTATTTAAATGGGAAAGGAGAAAGAGTGGTGGATGATCAGGTAATAACCTTGCTGGTTTATTCACTGCCCAAGGTCGAAATAGGATTTTATCGTAACCCGGGGAACCTAATCGCCGGACAGATGAATCCATTGCCTATCCAGATTACCAATCTCGGAAAGACAACCAGTGTGCTTGGTACTCTGATGGTGACATCTGATTTGGCTGATCTTACTGATAACAGTATTCTGATTGGTTCCCTGGAACCCGGTGGATATTTCACCATGGATGCCATGGCAATGCCATTCCAGGAAGGGGAACTGGAGTTGCTCGTCTCGGTTTCCTATACCGATGATTTTAACCAACCGAGAAAAATTGAACAAAAATTGAGTGTTGTGGTAGATCCGATGCCAGTATTTGAACCCATGCCAGGTGAAAATTCGGGAGAACCAATGCCACCGGTGGAAGTGCCGGAAACATTTTTACAAAAAGTTTGGCGGTTTGTAAAAGGCCTGCTCGGATTAGGAAGCGGAAAATCACAGCCAGCACAGGATATGAATTTACCTGGTGATTTTCAGGAAGAGGTACCTCAATACGAAGTGCCAGTTAAACCTTTACCTGCACCAAAAGGATAGTCAGGAGTAAAACATGCGATTCTGGGATCTACTCAGCTTGATATCGGAAAACCTGCGCCGAAGAAAAGGTCGGGTGGTACTGACCGCCATTGGTGTGGTGATTGGGACTGCGGCAGTCGTTTTGCTCGTCTCCCTGGCGACAGGATTACAAAAAAGTGCTACCAGTAATCTTTGGGGCATCACCGATTTGAGCCGGATTGACGTATACCCGAATTATGGTGAAGGTATGTATGTGGAAGCAGTCGCTGTTGGTGGCGGTGGAGGAGGGGGTGGTACAACCAGCAATGTCAAACTATTGACACCCACCGTGCTGGATGACATTGCAGCCATTTCAGGTGTTAAATTTGTCATTCCACGTGATTATATGTATGGTCAGGGAGTGATCAAGTTTGGAAAATTTGAAACCTGGGCAGGTATCATGGGGGTGAAGACAGAAAATCTGGAAAACCTGGGATATGAATTGGATCGCGGTACCATGGATTTACGCAAGGGCACCTTGGTAGCAGGTAGCTGGATGGTTCAGAATTTTTATGTGCCAAATTTGCGACCAGGACAGGAAATGCCTGTCATGCCAGATATACTCGACCAGCGCGTGAAATTAAAATTAACCAAATGGACCAGTGATGGAAAAGAAGTTAGCCGAACTGTCGAATTAAAAGTTGTTGGCATCCTGAAAGAAATGCGTAATGAAGCGGATGGAAATTTCTTTGTGTCCATGGAAGAATTGGAAGCCTGGAATACCTGGTTTAATAATGGACAGCGGATCAATCGCAACAAGAATGGTTATAACGATGTTGTTGTACGAGCTGAAAGCCCGGATGTAGTCATGGATGTGACCCAGCAAATTAATGATATGGGGTATATGGCTTATTCTCCGCAAAGCACTGTGGAAGGAATCAACAGTTTTTTTGTGATTTTACAGGTAGTGTTTGGTGGTATTGGTGCGATCGCTTTATTGGTGGCAGCAATAGGTATTGCTAATACTATGACCATGGCAATTCTGGAACGCACCCGTGAAATTGGTCTGATGAAAGCTGTAGGAGCAACGAATAAAGATGTTCTGACCATATTTTTAGGAGAAGCCGCTGGTATCGGATTTTTGGGAGGTCTGGGTGGAGCGTTGTTGGGCTGGGTTGGAAGTTTTGCCTTAAATGTCGTATCCATGCAATTTTTGGCCAGCCAGGCACAACAACAAGGGTATATGTCCACCAGTTTATCAGCCGATACCCCCATCTGGCTACTTTTGTTCGCCATCATATTTGCCACTCTGGTAGGATTTTTATCCGGGCTATACCCAGCATTACGAGCGGCTACATTGGAACCCGTTACAGCGCTGAAATACGAATAGGTAAATTTCTCTCAAATATATGATGTAGTGTTTTTACTTGTTGAGCACCTGATAAAAACACTACATTTGTTTTTCAGTAATACTGGAAAAAAAAATTCTATGAAATTTAAAAATCGGTAATTATCGGAAGAAAAAACCTGCCCATCCATCTGTTGAATCGTGTGAGTCAAAAATGACTCAATTTGTGAAAAAAAAGTGGTTTTTGAGTCAAAAATCGTGAAAAATGACTCAAAATTTGATTCATAGAGTCAATCAAGATTC
>DAOUGX010000593.1:0-3550 GCA_034428855.1 Anaerolineaceae bacterium
TCGTGATTATGAACAGAATTTATCAGATCTGAACATCAAACCAGCGACCTTCAATCCACGCGCAACCCAGGAAATTGATCAGATCATTGCGATGATTGCAGGTTTGATTGAAAAAGGATATGCATATCCAGTGGATGGAGATGTTTATTTCCGTGTCACCAAAGACGAAGACTATGGTCGCTTGTCTGGAAGAAAAATCGAAGATATGCAGGCTGGTGCTCGTATTGATGTGGATGATCGCAAGGAACATCCCATGGATTTTGCCCTCTGGAAAGCTGCCCGACCGGGTGAACCAGCCTGGGAAAGTCCCTGGGGAAAAGGGCGTCCCGGATGGCATATTGAATGCTCTGCCATGAATTTACATCATCATGGTGAACAAATTGACATTCATGGAGGTGGGAATGATCTTGTTTTTCCCCATCATGAAAATGAGATTGCCCAGACAGAAAGCCTGACGGGAAAACCTTTTGCGCGATACTGGGTGCATAATGGTATGCTGCAACTCGGTGGCGAAAAAATGTCCAAATCCACCGGCAATCTGGTTTCCATTGAAGAATTTCTCAGTAAATATCATTCTGATGTTCTGCGGTTTACAATTTTAAATGCCAATTATCGTGGACCTCTAACCTTCAATGATGAGGTTCTTTCCCAATCCGAAAAAGCATTGGAACGTTTAACTTCTGCGTTCCGCCCAGCGTTACCCGGTGTGAAAGGAGCTGCACAGGATGTTTTGGATAATCTTAATCATCAGGTAGAGGAAACTAAAAACAGTTTTCTCACAAATATGGATGACGACTTCAACAGTGCCGGTGCATTAGGATCCATGTTTGATCTGGTGCGGGTAATCAATCAGGTACGGACGGCAGGAGCTACCAATGAACAATTACAGCCTGCCCAGAATACACTGCGAGAATTGACCAATGTATTTGGATTGGTTATGGCTGAATCAAATGGTTCAGAATCACAAGCGGATGGATTTATCGATTTACTGCTTGAATTACGATCTTCCTTGAGAAAAGATAAACTCTGGTCATATTCTGATTTAATCCGAGACCGATTGAAAGAATTGGGAGTAATTCTGGAAGATAGTAAAGACGGTACTACCTGGCGTTGGGAATAAATATGAAAGAATGGATCACCGGACGCAATCCCGTTTATGAAGTCTTACGTGCCAAACGAAGGCATGTTTTTCGGCTGTTGCTTGCCAAAGGAATTGATCGTGGCGGGCACATTGCTGATATTATCAATTTAGCCCAATCCAGAAAATTACAGGTGGAGGAGGTCGCCCGCAATCAAATCGATAGCATGGGGATGAACCATCAGGGCATTGCATTACAAGCCAGCGCTTATCCAATGGCAGCGCTGGATGAAATCTTTTCAGAAGCAAAAAAACGAAATGAGCCTTTGTTTGTACTCATTCTGGATGAAGTTCAGGATCCACAAAACTTAGGTACTCTCTTACGCAGCGCCGAAGCTGCTGGTGTGCATGGCGTTGTATTACCTTTCCGCCGCACCGCATCAGTCACCCCAGCAGTGGTTAATGCTTCCTCTGGAGCTGTGGAACATCTGATCATTGCTCAGGCCAACTTAGCCCAGGCGATTGAAGAGTTAAAAAGCAAAGGGGCCTGGGTACTAGGACTGGAAGGTGGAGCAGGTTCAAAACCAATCGCGGAGGTTGACCTTTCTGGAGATCTCGTCATTGTAGTGGGCAGTGAAGGGAGTGGAATGCGACCGCTCACCCGTAAGCTGTGTGATCACCTTGTGCGGTTACCAATGCGAGGTCAGATTGATTCGCTCAATGCAGCAGTGGCTGGGTCCATTGCTCTTTATTTTGCATTAAAAGCGAGATAAGAACCGGTTTACCAAGCCTCTACAATCCTCTTACAATTTTGTTTAAGGCTACTATAATAAAATCAGACTTTTTACTCAGAAATGAGTTTTGACGCACAATAAGTTCAGAAAATATAACTAGGAGAAAATATTATGATGATTAAACCTGAATTAGCAAAGAAAATGATTGAACAAGTTCGCAATGAATTTGCCGCCGGATTACAATATCTGGCCATCGCCATCTATTTTGAACAGGAAGCCATGGGTAACACAGCAGCATTCTTTTATGCCCAGGCAGATGAAGAAAAAGAACATGCCATGAAATTATTGCGTTATGTAGTGGAGACAGGTGGATCCGCTGAATTATTACCGATTCCTGGTCCTGGTGCTTCCATCAAGTCAGCAGAAGATGCCTTCCAGACATCCCTGAATTGGGAAACTGAGGTAACCGGTCAAATCAATGCATTAATGGACATGGCCAAACAACAAAATGATTATCTCGCTCAGAATTTTCTACAATGGTTCGTCAATGAACAGTTGGAAGAAGTAACCACCATGGAAAAATATCTCAATCTTGTCCGCAAGATGGGAGACCACAACATTTTCATGCTGGAACAATTGATCAAACGCGAAGCAGACTAATCTTTATATAAAAATTTTTGGAAGGGCACGATCAGTGCCCTTCCTTCATTTAAGGACAAATGCCCACAACACCCATAGCATGAGCATTATAAAACCGATTCCAAATCGTACTCCCACAGACCATCCACATCCAGTCGCCAGACTGGTCGAGGAATCAAAGGCCTTCTTTGCGTCTCGGACACGATAATACTCCACTCCGAATAATGCCAGCAATGCCAGCAGCAATCCCCCTACAGGCGGTAACAATACAGTTCCAATGATCGCTCCTACCCAGGCTGCACCTAACGACCACCAGGATGCCCCTTTCTGACGGGCAGAAGCACCCATCAGCACATTATCAATAAAACTCCCTACCAGCATCAAGACCGTCATTATTCCAAAAATAATCCAGGCAGTCGTATTAAATCCGGTCAAAATGCCGTATACCAGCGCTCCCACCCACATGATCACCAGACCCGGGACAATCACAATCAGCAAGCTCAACCATCCAATTAACATGGTCAATCCAGCCAGGATGTGCACGGTTATATTTCCGAATGCTTGCCAATCCATATTATTTCTCCTCGTTATTAGTTCTCATATACAAACCAGAATTATCGGATTACCTCAACACCGCCCATCCAGGGTCGTAAAACTTCCGGTACAACGATGGATCCGTCTGCTTGTTGATAATTTTCCATGACAGCAATTAAGGTGCGTGGTAAACCCAATCCCGATCCGTTAAGAGTATGTACCAGTTGAGGTTTACTCTTATCTTCCGGGCGGAATTTTATATTCGCTCGTCTTGCCTGAAAATCGCCAACATTTGAAACTGAAGAAACCTCCAGCCATTCCTGACAACCAGCTGCCCAGACCTCAATATCATAAGTCACTCTGGCATTGAAGCCCAGATCGCCGGTGCATAACTGGATAATTCGATAGGGAAGACCTAATAATTTAACGGTTTCTTCCGCATCAGCCAGCATTTTCTCAAGTTCTTTTTGTGATTCTTCCGGATGGCTGAAAATGTACATTTCCACTTTGTCGAATTGATGACCTCGTTTGATCCCTCTTACATCCCGCCCGGCACTCATCTTCT
>DAOUGX010000594.1:0-2256 GCA_034428855.1 Anaerolineaceae bacterium
ATGTTATGGACATTGGGAGACTTGATGATTCCCTACCGGAAAAATTTCCAGCGATATTATGATTTAAAAGAGCGAGTCATTGAAAGTCAAGATGACAAAGAAATTCCTGACATTGAAACGGTCAATAAAATTTTGATTGAAAAGACAATTAAATTATTAGGAGCTGCCAGACCAAAATGGATAGCAGATTATTATCGTCGCAAACAAACAGAAGTAACATCTGCTATTGAATCTTTGCAAAATGAACAAAAAGTCAATTTGATTTCATCAGGCGACTTTTCTGAAGGGATTTTTGTTCACTCGGAAAATCTACCACTTTTAAATAAAGTATTGAATGGTGAAATAGAAGCGACTCGTACTACCATTTTATCCCCTTTTGACCCTTTAATTTGGGACCGAATTAGAACCAAAGAATTATTCAATTTTGATTATTCCCTGGAATGTTATTTACCCGCCACTAAACGGGTTTATGGCTATTTTTGCTTGCCAATTTTGTATAATGGGCAATTGGTTGGCAGAATGGATACAAAAGCCCATAGGAAAGAAAAAATTACGGAAATCAAAAATATCTATTTTGAACCATGGTTTTCTCTAAATGACCACTTCTTCCAAAATTTTTCATCGGCCCTTCATCAATTTAGTACATGGCATCACGCCAATGAAATCCATTATCCTGCTGCTATTGACCCGAAATTTTCAAAATTAAAGGATTATGTTAATCAATAATTATTTAAATTTAAAGCCCGATTTCGAAATCACCAAAATCGGGCTTTGCAAAAAGGAGAATTTTCAAAAGGATAAATTATTTCTCTTTTACGAACAATCGTATGAAATTTTTTATATTTTGTGTAATCGAATACCGTTTCATTCTCCAGGTTCCGATGATGCCATAAGGCAAGAACAAGACAATTAAAACAAAGAGAATACCGAATACAAGTGGCCACCTGGCTCCGAACCAGGTATAGAAAAATTGGCTGATCACCTGCATGATTCCTGCTCCAATGATCGGACCAACCAAAGTCCCCATACCGCCAAGGATGGTCATAATCAAAGCATTGATCGTGGTTACAGCTGAAGTCATTGTAGGTGTAGCACTCATATTCCAAATCGAGTAAAGAGCACCTGCAAACCCCGCAAAAATGGATGCAGATAAAAACGCAATGGTGCGGTAAATTACCGGGTCATAACCAATCATCCGCATTCGATCTTCATTTTCTCTGTTGGCCACAATCACTCTTCCTGTCGGAGAATTGACCATCCTCTTCATCACCAGGTAACACAATAAAAGAAATCCCAGGGAAACAAAATAGACTGTCAAACGATTTTGTGTAGGATTGATCCAGACAGGTAAAGGCACCCCATGCAAACCCTCATCTGCCCCAGTCCATTGATGAAAATCTGTAGCTTTGCTGAGAATATGGATTGCTGACCCAATTGCCAGGGTCAACATCGCAAAATAAGCCCCTTTCAAACGAATGGATGTGGCACTGAAAAGTAGACCAATCAAAACGGAAACTAAAAGAACCACCAGGAAAACAACCAGAAGCACTGTAATTTGTGTTATGTCAATTGGACCAATCGTGACACGGTAGTTGTTTAAAATATTTGGTGCCCAATGTTTCATTAAAAGTCCGAAAGCGTAAGCCCCACCACCAAATGAAGCAGCATGACCAAATGAGAGTATACCTCCATACCCAATTAAGAGATCATAACTCATGGCAAACACAGCCATGATAAAGAATGAAATCAATTGTCCTTGCCAAAATTTAGTAGTTCCCTCATTTAAGCCGGTTCCAGTAATCAAATTTATGACAAATGGAAAAGCAATCATCAATGCTATAAAAATGAAAAAGGCAACTTCGTTTTTAAATAACAATGACAAACCTGATTTTTTACGGATTGGTTTATCTGCCATATTGATTACTCCTTCTTTCCGAACAGACCTTGAGGTCGGACAAGTAATACAATGATCATGATGATCACTGTGGATGCTTCAGCCAATGCTGGAGAAAGAGCTAATTTAAGGGCAAAATAATCTCCAAAGGCTCTGGCCATTCCTAAAATTATCGCACCCACAAATGCTCCCACATAACTGCCCATACCACCAATAACGACTGTGATAAATCCCTGCATCAGGTATTGATCCCCCATTTGAGGTTGGATCGGGAGAAATGGTCCTGCACCTATTCCACCCAGCGCTGCCATAGCAACACCCATGGCAAATACAATGGTAAAAACTTTCTTAACATTTATTCC
>DAOUGX010000595.1:0-16683 GCA_034428855.1 Anaerolineaceae bacterium
TGGTTTCCCAATTATAAATAATTTATCCATATGGTGATTTTTTTCATCCGTATTTATAAACGAATCGGGTTCTACCTTTAAAAATACCACCGAATGAGATCTGCAAAATTTATCAATTGATTTCCACAATTCTGAGTCTGATAAATCAGCTTTGCTTTTAGGAATGTATGCTATCTTAAAACCAAATGGTAAATACCTTATTAGGATTTGAATTGGAAAACCATTGTGTTCAACTCGATAAGGATGCCATCCAAAATTAGATTTTAATTCACCCCACTCATATGTTTGCAAAATATGAGGGTTTTCGAGTGATGAAAATAATTCATTCCATCGATTTTTATCAATTAATTCCATATCAATTTATCGTATTCAAATCTGCTGGTGGAGTCTTACGTACCTGCGATCCAGGGATCTTTTCATCAAAAATACGGACGATCTCTGAGATCTTTCCAGATGATGCAAAACCTATTAACTGTTCGACTGCATTATCCAATTCGCCTATTTCCAAATCATCTTGATTGGATAAATGATATATATCGGGATGGATTGTTCGTTGAAATGTTAGACCTTCATCCCACAAATCTTCTTCTAATTTTTCACCCGGTCTTGATCCTGTAAAAACAATTTCAATGTCCCTCCCAGGTTCTAATCCAGAAAGTCGAATCAAATCTTCTGCTAAATCGACAATTTTAATTTGATCCCCCATATTTAATACAAATGTTTCTCCACCTTTCGCCATTCCAGCGGATTGAAGAACCAAATAAACAGCTTCAGGTATAGTCATGAAATACCGTTTCATATCTGGATGAGTAATTGTTATCGGACCTCCTTTGGCAATTTGACGTTTGAATAATGGTACAACACTTCCCCGACTTCCTAAAACGTTACCAAAACGGACCACACAATATGGTTTTTGGGATCTTTTAGCAGCATTTATAACAATCATTTCTGCGAGTCTTTTGGATGCACCCATTACATTTTTAGGTCTGATTGCCTTATCGGTAGAAATCATAACAAATTTCTCGATATCGGATTCAAGACAAACATCAACCAGATTTTTGGTACCTACTATATTATTCGTAACAGCTTCTTCAATATTTAATTCCATCATAGGAACATGTTTATGCGCTGCCGCATGAAAAACTATTTGTGGTTGATGTTTCAAAATAATCTGACGTAACCTGTTCTTATCCCTCATATCAGCAATGATAGGGATAATGGAAAGTCCAGAGAAACTTTCTCTTAAATCTAGTAAACTTTCGAAAATACTATTCTCCCCATGGCCAATCATAATTAATTCTGAGGGTCCCCACCGCGAGATCTGTCTACATAATTCTTTACCAATCGATCCCCCTGCACCAGTTACTAAAACAATTTTTCCACTTAAAGAGGAACCAACCATTTCTTCGTTCATGTAAGTTGGTTGTCTTCTAAGCAAGTCTGTAATATCCACTTCTCTCAATCGATTGACGTTTACTGAACCGCCTAATAATTCATAGATCCCAGGCATTGTACGAAATGGTTTATTTTTGAGTCTACAAATGTCTGCCACTAATCGCACAACCCTTCCAGGTGCACTAGGAATTGCAATAATTACTTCATCTACGCGAAATTTTTCCAGGGTCTTTGGCAAATCTGTTATGGTTCCTACTACTGGTATACCAAAAATCTGTTGTCTTTGTTTTGCGGGATTATCATCCAAGAAACCAACTGGTAATAAATTCATTTGTGGATTCTTCTGGATTTCTCTTACAACCAATGCGCCTGCATCACCCGCCCCAACAATTATTAATCTCCTTTGATTACCATTTTTTACTGGTGCAGATCCAATAGCCAGGGAGTCGCCAATAATTCTTAATGAGAATCTAAGTCCACCTACGAATACTAATGATAATATCCAATCAATTACCAGAACCGAACGCGGAAGACCTTCAAACACCCCAAAAGACAATAAAGAAATGACAATTGAAGAAACAACAACAGATGCGGTTGTAACAGATACAATAATCAACTTCAATTCTTGTACACTTGCATACATCCACATCCGTCGATATAAACCAAATAAATAATAAATTATCGGTTTAATAAGTAAAGATGTGACTGCAACCCAGATAGCACTTGGGAGATATTGAAAGAAAAGTGGACCTAACTCAAATCTGAGTGCATAACTACCCAAAATTGACACTAGTATCAGGAGCAAATCTCCAATAAGAATATATTTATTTCGAATACTTGGTCGACCTCTCATTCTATCGTCCTCGCAATCCGATAACAGAACTAATCGTCAATAGCATAATGGAAAGGTCCATTAACAAATTTCTATGTTTTATATAATAAAGGTCATATTCTAATTTAATCGCATTTTCAGCTATTGTTGATGCATACCCAAAATTGATTTGAGCCCAACCAGTTAATCCTGGTTTTACTAATAACCTTCCTCGATAAAACGGAATTTCTTTTTGGTAGGTAGCGACAATCATTGGTCTCTCTGATCGAGGACCTACCATACTCATCTCCCCTTTCAGAATATTTATGAATTGAGGAAGCTCATCCAAATGACTTTTTCTTAGAAATTTTCCGATGGATGTGATTCTTTCATCATTTTCTTCAGCTGGCTTAAAATTTCCATTTTTTTCTGCATCCACAAACATGGTTCTAAATTTCAAGATATTATAGAGTTTTCCATTTTTGCCTAATCGAGGTTGCGAATAAATGATTGGACCCCAATTATCAATTAAAACTAATAAGCCAATAAATGGAAATAATAAAATAAATATTATTGATCCCAGAAAACCAAAAACTATGTCGATTAACCTCTTCCCAAACTCGTAAAACCTATTAACATGAGCTGAGTCGATAAAACTTCGTAATAACCAATCTGGTTTTAATAAATAGATCGGTACTTTACCGGTTAGTTCTTCATATATTACGGGCATCGAAGTTACTTCTATTCCATTTTCTTCAGCTTCAATAAGTAAATTTAGAGTCTCCGGGTCCATTTCTCCTGTTATTGAAAATACGATGTCAGAAATTTTATATGCATTTACTAAGTTGAATAAACTGGAAATTGGGCCTAAAACTGGAAAATTGTAAATTTTTGTTTCAGATTTTTCTGGATCATCATCAACTAATCCAATTAATTGGAAAGGCTTTGGAGTTAAGTTATTTATTGTCTCAACTAATACTTTTCCTGAGTTTCCAGCACCCACTATTATCACTCTTCGTAGAAATCTGGATGTAGTAAAAACTTTTATATATATTATTCGCCATAATATTGTTAACAGAGCTGAAGATCCGAAAAATAGTGCCACCCCTAATCTCGGTAAAGTGTTTGGTTCTGATAAAAAGAATATCACCAAGTAAAGTGAGATACTTAGAAAAATCGAAATACCTATACCTCCAATGGTTTCCGAAATTTTATGCACTTTCCTAACATCATATAATCCCGATAAAAAAAGAATCCATATTAAGGGTAATAAATAAAACCAAAATGGTGGTCGTTCAAGAAGAAATTGAAGAGAAAACCTCAACCATTCACCTGGTTCAACAGACCAAAGATAAAGAGCAATTATTAGAGAGAATATAGAAACAATTAGGTCCCCAAAAAGAAGTATTATTCTTCTTTCAGATGGCCGTAGTTTCCAAAATCTTATTTGTTCAATTTCTGAATTAACCATTTTAATTCTTTCTTTTCACACCAGATGTAATAAGACTAAACAGGAAACCTGAACCCCAGGAAAAATGCATAATGATGATTGCTATTGGTGCGCCTAATAAACATAAAGGAGTCTGATTTTTATTCCATTTAATTAAAGTTCCTAACATCAAAACCAAAATATAAATGAGCAGAATTGAACCCACAAGACTCCAAATTACTGGGAATATAATAGAAGATAAAATCAATAATAATAATCCTGCAACGAAAATTGGAGGAATAGCTTGTCTCCATCTGATTGTTTCTGGATGCAGTTTTAACATTCTTAATTTCCAAAAACCATATCTCCAATATTGTTTTGCCAGGCTTTTTATTGTATCCCTTGCAACGTATTGCGTCTGAATTCTTGGATCAAAATAAATTTTTCCACCAAATTTACGAATTCTTACATTAAATTCATAATCCTCATTTGCCAGTAAATCTTCATTAAAGAATCCAATTTTTCCAATAAGAGTCTTATGAAATGCTCCATAAGGAACGGTATCTACATACCCAGGTTCAGAACTATAACGATATTTTGCATCTCCTACCCCGAATGGATGTGATGCTGCAAAAGAAATACATTTACTCATCTTCGTAGATGAACCTGGGATGATAATCCATCTACCGCCTACATTGTCTGCAACCTCATTTTCAAGATTTTTAACACAATATTCTATATACTTGGAGTCTGGGATAGAGTGTGCATCCATACGCACAATAATATCGCCTGAACTTTCTTTAATTCCAATATTAACGGCACATGGAATGTTCCTTTTCGGATTTGAAGATATTTTAACATTTAAATTACTGAAGCCATTCCTGACTTTCTCAATAACAGCTAAAGTTTTGTCTGTTGATTGACCATCAACGATAATTACTTCAAATGATTCCTTTGGATAACTCTGACGGTTTAATGCTTCTAGTAGGTCCCCAATAGTATTTTCTTCGTTGTAACAAGGCACAATAACTGAAACAAAGTCCATTAAAAGAGAAATCCTTTTTGATATATTCGTAAGATTATTGATAAACAGGTTATTGTTTGATCGCGATTGCTTCTATTTCAATTCTGGCATTCTTGGGTAGTTCAGCTACCTCAAAGGCAGATCTAGCTGGGGGTTGATCTTTAAAATATTCAGCATATATCTTATTCATGTTTGAAAATTCATGAATATCTTTCAGAAAAACTGTGGTTTTTACTACCGATTGTAATTCCAAACCGGCTGATCGTAATACTTGTTTAAGATTATGAATAGCCTGGTGAGTCTCAGCTTCAATACCGCCTGGTACTAATTCGCCTGTTTTTGGGTCAAGTCCCAGTTGTCCTGAAGTAAAAACGAAAAAATCAGTCTCGATAGCTGCAGAGTAAGGGCCAATAGCTTTTGGGGCATCATCAGGGATGATAACTTTTCTCATTTTCAATCCTTTATATTTATTATCAGACTATTATACCCTGCAATAAATATGTCTCAAAATGCTAAAAATCCTAATAATGCAGGTTCGAGGAGTCGCCTGTAATTCTTTTGCGAAAAACCCAATATGTCCATGCTTGATAAGCTACAACAATTGGGACAAAAATTATAGCGATGATAGACATTATTCTCAATGTATAAACCCCAGAAGCACTGTTCATAATTGTTAAATTATAAATCGGGTCGATGCTTGATACCAAGACGCGAGGAAATAAGATCATAAAAATCGTGCTGGCAGAGAGAACAATAGCTAAACAATTAAGAAAAAAAGCCCAACCAGTTCTTTTGATATATATAAACCAACCTACGCTGATTAATGAAAGAACTGCACCTATTGGTACAACTCCTGGATTCACCCCAAGTTGACTGATAATATCAGTAAAATAATAAGTCTCAACAACAAAAATAATTAATATTAAGATGTTGGGGATCCAAAGTTTAAGAGCAAGTTTATTCACTTGTGTGGCAAAGGATTTTTCAAGTTTTAAAGTTAGAAAAATTGCTCCTTGAACTGTAAATCCGGTCAATGTGACTAAACCTCCGATAATTGAGTAAACATTTATCAGGTCCCAAAAATTTCCAACAAAAATAAAATTCTCTCCGATTGGAACTCCACGCACAAAGTTAGAAAAAGCAACACCCCAAAGAAAAGCAGGGATTAGGCTACCAAAAAATATTGTCCAATCCCAAAAATTTCTCCATTTGATTGAGGAAACTTTACTTCTGAATTCAAAACCAACACCCCTCAAAATGAGAGCAATTAACATTAAAAATAATGCCAAATAAAAACCGCTAAATAGAGTCGCATACCAGTGAGGAAAAGCAGCAAACATAGCACCACCAGCAGTTATCAGCCAAACTTCATTGCCATCCCAATGTGGTCCAATGGTATTAATGACCATTCTACGTTCGATATCATTTTTGGCAACAAAGGGCAATAAAATCCCAACCCCAAAATCAAAACCTTCCAAAATAAAATATCCAATGAAAAGAATAGCAATTAAAATAAACCAAATCGTTTCATAATTCATAATCTACCTCATCTACTCCCAATATGATTTTTCTAGTTCTGTTCTATCAGGTTTATCTATATTTACTACTTTTGCATATTTTTGCAGAAGAAAGATATCCACAGCCATTAATATTCCATAAACCAGGGTAAATCCCAATACGGAAAACCAAAGCAGATTCACTGTCAGGTTTGGCGATACAGCATCTGATGTTCTGAGATAACCATACACAACCCAAGGTTGTCGACCTATTTCAGTTAAAATCCAGCCAGATGAATTTGCCAAATAAGGTAAAACAATCATGAATGGTAAATATTTTATGAGTTTTGATGTTGTGGATTTATTTTTCATGCTCAAAAAGAGTCCAAACGCAGTTATAAAAAACATCAAGAAACCCGATCCAACCATTAATCGAAATGCCCAATAATTAATTGTGATTGGAGGAATATAATTTCCTGGACCATATTTTTGTTCATATTCAGCTTGGAGATCTTTAATCCCACGAACTTCCCCATCAAAGCGGTTATAAGATAATAAGCTCAAAACTGCAGGGATTCTGAAAGAGAAAATATCTTTTTGGTTTTTTTCATCCACCAAAGAGATAATGGAAAAAGAAGCAGGATTTTCAGACTCCCATAAGGCTTCTGCAGCAGCCATTTTCATTGGTTGCGTTTTAACCATATGCTGTCCTTGATTATGTCCCACCAGAATGACCAGGATTACTGAAATTAATCCAAAAACCGAAGCTATCTGAAATGATGGTTTGAAGAAATTTAAGTAATTCTTCTTGAAAATATGATAGGAACTAATACCCAGAACAAATAATGCACCGGTCGTATAACCTCCCAGGATCGTGTGTGGAAACTGGACCCACACATTTGGATTTCCAATTAAAGCTCCAAAATCATTCATGACCATTCTTCCATTTTCAATGGTGAAACCTAATGGAGATTGCATGAAGGAATTAGCAACCAAGATCCAAAACGCTGAAAGAGTTGACCCAATTGCCACTAACCAGATTGATATAAGATGAATTTTTTTAGATAATTTATCCCAACCAAACATCCAAATACCAATAAATGTAGATTCAAGAAAAAAAGCTAATAATGCTTCAATTGCTAATGGCGCTCCAAAAATATCTCCAACGAACCTGGAATATTCAGACCAATTCATTCCAAATTGAAATTCCATAACAATTCCGGTTACAACACCCATCGCAAAATTGATGAGAAATAACTTGCCCCAGTACTTCGTCATTGCCTTATAAATTGGATTATTTGTTCTAAAATAGATGGTTTGCATAATTGCGACAATTAATGATAAACCGATGGTAAGTGGAACAAAGAAAAAATGGTAAATGGTTGTCAAAGCAAATTGCCATCGTGATAATGTCACCACTAATTCATTCATATTTCATTCTCCGGTTACAAGGGAATAGATTTTATACAATATGTGAATTATCGCACAAAAATAATAATTTTTGATAATCAAACCGAAATTATGTCGATTAACCTGTTATGAATGATCGTTTCCTCTTTGAATTTTGGGTAGAGAAAAATAAAATCTACTTCCGACGCCAGGTTGACTTTCTACCCACACGACACCACCATGTGCTTCGATGATATGTTTGGTAATTGATAATCCTAAACCCGTTCCACCTGAAGAGCGTGCAGGATCTGTCTTGTAAAATCTTTCAAAAATACGAGAAACTGATATTTCATCAATTCCGATGCCTGTATCCTCAATTAAGAATACAATGTCCCCATTTTTCTCCCAGGCTTTTATTTTTATTGAACCCCCAGGTGATGTGAATTTTATTGCGTTATGCAATAAGTTGACGAAGACCTGACCAATTTTATCCGGATCTGCAAAAATATTTGGTAAATCTTTTAGAACTTCTGACGACAGCAATAGCCCAGATCGCTCAGATTGAACCTGCATTCGTTCAATTGCCTGTTCTATTAATTTTTCTGGTGAAAAAACAATTTTCTTCAAAGGAACTCTTCCAGACTCAATTTTTGATAATTCTAATAATTCTTGTACCATTTGTGAAAGATTATCAATTTCAACATCCATACGACTGAGGAATCTTCGAGCTGCTGGAGGATCTTCCAATGCCCCTTCTTGTAATGTGTCGGATAATGCTTTGATCGATGCAATTGGTGTTCTAAGTTCATGCGAGACGTTACTTACAAAATCACTGCGTATTTTTTCCAATTGACGAAGGCGTGTCAAATCCTGAATGATTAACAAAACACCCCCTGGATAGATATCATCCAATGGTTTTGCTATTGCTTGAACAAATAATTTTTGGGGATTGATTTCAAATGTGATTTCATTTTGGGAATGATCGTTTTTACATTTTTTCCAGAGGTCAAACAATTGGTGATTCCTGGTAACTTCAATAAGTGTTTTTCCTGAAACATTCACATTTGTAAAATTGAATAACCTGCCAGCAGCAGGATTAGATAATTGAATAAATCCTTCCTTATCGACAATAAACACAGCATCATTCATTTGATCGAGAACGGAATTTAATGTCTTTCTTTCTATCAGTAATTCTTCATTTTGGTTTATTAAATGATCTGTAATTCGCCAAACATAATGACTGATTGATTCAATTTCATCCATTTCATTTTCTTTTTCATCATGATTGATATCAATAAACGGGATTTTATTAATTTCAGCACTCAATTGTTTTACCGGTTCCAATGTTCGTTTTGTGATTAAAAATGCAAATAAAGTGGCAATTAATAATGCTAATAATGTCGAACCAAAAATTATAATTTGCACTGTTCGTAACTTTTCATTGATGGAAGAAATGGATATAGAAACTCGAGAATAAGCGACCAACTTTTCTAAGTCGTAAATTGGAATAGCTACATAAAGCAATTCTTCATTTATTGAAGCACTTCTTCTAATATCTGATCCTATTCCATACCTTTTTGCGTCAAGAATTTCCGCACGTGATAAATGGTTTTCCAGATTACTAGCATCGATGCTGGAATCCGCTAATACAACCCCATTTGGACTGATAATGGTTATTCTTTGGTTAATCAATTTTGAAAAATTTATAACAATGTCATTTAATTGGTCACTTTTATTTTCGACTAAAATAAATGGTTTCGTTTGTTCTGCAATGATTTTTGCGTTTACTTCCAAATGTCGAGTTAACGATTCTATATATATTTCTTTTGAATAAAAAGTTAGGAAAATACTAAGCCCTGATAAAACAAAAATTATTAATAATAAATAAGGACTGGCTATACGAAAAAGAATGGATTTCCTCATTATTTATCCTTCAAATCGATAACCAGCTCCTCTAGCTGTAATAATTTTTTGGGGATTTGATGGGTCATCTTCAATTTTTTCCCTAAGCCATCGAACATGAACGTCCACCGTTCGACTGTCTCCAATGTATTCCCAACCCCACACTGATTCTAAAATCTGATCTCTGGAAAGAACTTGATTTTTGTGTTTAATTAAATAGACAAGAAGTTCAAATTCTTTTGGTTTTAAGCCTACTACTTTTTTATTTACACGAAGTTCTCTCCTTCCCAAATCTACGGTAATATTTCCAAACTTGTAAAGTAAACTTGTTTCTGTAACGGATCTTGAGGAATTCAATTCATCCCGAATAATTTTTGTTCTCCTCATCATGGCTTTCACTCGTGCTATTAGTTCTCTCATGCTGAATGGTTTCGTCAAATAATCATCCGCACCGACTTCTAATCCAACAACTCTATCGATTTCATCATCTCTTGCTGTTAACATCAACACCGGAGTAGTCACTTCTGTTCTTATGATTCTGCAGACTTCAAATCCATCCATCCCAGGTAACATAATATCGAGCAGTATCAAATCTGGTTTTTCTGTTCGAATCATTTGTATTGCAGATTGCCCATCGCCCGAAATTAAAGTCTCGTATCCATGCTTATTCAGGTTATAAGCTAGTGTTTCTTGCAAAGAGATTTCATCTTCAACAATCAGGATTTTCTCACCCATAGACCACTCCATCAATTCCATCGGAGAACAATTTTGATTTTGATTAATTTAATTTTAACGTAGATGCAATAAGTTTTTGTTAACGTTTAGAACAATTTTGTTAACATATTTTGAGCACAATGTTCACTCTTTAAATGAAGTCATTGAGAAAAATCTCATTCTTGGATAAATAAGATTCTCTTGCAGCAAAGGTTGTTAATGATGAAATAAATAAATCGTCAAATGAAATAGGACTATGTTTTTTATTTTCAATGGAATATATAAATTCCTTCCATGCATTTGAGTGTCCTTTGTCTTGCTTTAGTCGGCTTTGAAATAAAGATCTTTTACCATGGGAAACCAGGATCAATTTCCGATAATCTAAAAGTTGTATTACTCGTCCTCCAGAAAAAATTTCTAAAGATTCTTTCTCAACACTTTTGTCACCGTTTGCCAAATAATCAATCGTGGCAATTGACCCATCCTCAAATTTAATCGTAATGATTACATTGTCATCTTTGTATTTTCCTAAATTAGGCAAACCCACCGTATGGACACTGACAGGCTTTGATTCAGAGAGGAATAAACATAGATCGATAAAATGACATCCCTCGCCAATAATCCTTCCACCACCTTGATTGTGATCATGCAACCAATGATTTAGTGGCAATAATCCGGCATTTACTCGATAATGGATTCTTTTGGGTTCAGGACTTTTATTAAGAAATTCTTTTGTTTTTTGAATGAATGGTGAAAACCTTCGATTAAACCCAACCATTAAAGTAGATCGGGAATTTTCAAATGCGCCTTTAATTTTTAATAATTCCTCTATGGAGATTCCAATAGGTTTTTCACAATAGATATTCATCCCCAATTCTAAACCTCTAATAATTTGACGAGCATGATCATTATGTCTGGTTAAAATCACAACAGTATTAATATCATTACTCTCAAAAATTTGATTTTCATCAGAACAAGCAAATTTATAATTAAATTTATGCGCTAATTGTTTTGCATTTAATCCTTTAGCACTGCAAATCCCTAGTCGTTCTATCGATGAAGATTTTTGAATGATCGGAAGGAAAACTGCTCCTGCGTAAAGTCCCGCACCCAGCACACCAATTCTGATCTTATCGATATTAATGTTGTCAGGTTCATTGGAAAGTTTAACGATTCGGTTACTCGAGGATTCAATCTTGTTTTCTGGATATTGAATAACAACACCAAGAAAATTATCTAAATTTTTTCCGGTAATGGTTTCGTAGGCCTTTCCACCTTCTTCGATTTGGAAACGATGTGTAATCAATGATTTGACATCCAGTTGTTTTGAAGAGATTAATTCAAGAATTGCTGATAGATTGCGACCTTCGGTCCAACGAACATAACCATATGGATAATCTTTTCCATTCTCTTCATACTCCTGATCATATCGACCGGGACCATATGAGCGTGAAATTAAGAATGTGAGTTCTTTTTCGTAATACTGTTTTCTTGGAATTTCAAGACCAACTGCACCAACTGCCACAACAGTGCCTTTATCTCTAGCTAACATTCCTGCTAAATCTACTGGATCATTGGATTTCGTATCTGCACAAATAAAAATAACATCAAATCCCAAATTATCAGAGAAATTCATACCCAAATCATGAGCCAGTTCTCTGCTTGAAGCCACCACTCCTTTTTTCTTGGCCATCTCAACACGTGTATCATCCAGGTCAATTCCAAACACTTTCAACCCGGCAGCTTGACAAATATCTACCATCATCAGACCAAGCAAACCTAATCCAATTATGGCAACTTTCTCACCTAATTGTGGTGAAGCCAGTCTAAAACCATGTAATGAAATTGCACCTAAGGTTGAGAAAGCTGCTTCTTCAAAATTGACATTTTCAGGGATTTTTGCAAATAAATTCTTCGGTATCAATACATACTCTGCATGACTGGCATACCCACTTCCCGCACATGCTACTCTATCTCCTGGAACAATCCCTTCTATTCCATCACCCACCAAAACAACTTCTCCAGCGGATGAGTACCCTAATGCCATTGGAGTATCTAATCGGTTTAAAGCGGATTGGATTGTTTGAACAACTCCTTCTCGTTGTGCTTTATCTAATATCTGTTTGACCAGATCAGGTCTGGATTTTGCTTTCATTAACAAATTTTTTTCAGCAAACTCAACTACCATTCTTTCTGTTCCTGAAGAAACAACAGATGTAAAATTTTTGACCAAAATATGACCGGGTTTTATGGCTGGAACAGGAACTTCGACAACCTCAGCTCTACCTTCTTTAACATTTTGCAATAGTTGTTTCATAAATCATCCTTAAAAAAATTGATACAGGTAAGTACCTGTATCAAAATTATATTTCATTTTTAAAATTGTTATTTTGCGTAATCTATAGCTCTGGTCTCTCGGATGACTGTTACTCTGATTTGACCAGGATATTGCATGTTATCTTCAATTTTCTTTGCTACATCTCTTGCAATTCTTAACGCATCCAGGTCATCGATATCTTCTGGACGAACAATAATTCTAACTTCCCGTCCAGCCTGAATTGCATAACTTTGGCTAACACCTTTAAATGAGTTGGCGATATCTTCCAATGCACGTAATCTTTTAATGTATTGTTCCAGGTCTTCTCTTCTTGCACCTGGACGTGCACCGGAAATTGCATCAGCAGATTCTACAATAATTGCCTCTAGCGATTCTTGCTCGGTTTCGTGATGATGAGATGCAATAGCGTTCACAATTTTCGGATTTACGCCGTACCTTCTTGCAAATTCAGCACCAATCAATGCATGGGTGCCTTCTGTGTTATGGTCCATTGCTTTACCAAGGTCATGTAAAAGACCTGCAGCTTTCACAACCTCAATATCAGCTCCTAATTCTGAAGCGATAACAGAACCTAACCGGGCAACTTCAACAGCATGAGAAAGTTGGTTTTGCCCATAGGAAGTTCTATATTTTAATCTCCCTAAAACTTTCAATATCTCTGGTCTAATTCCAGATACTCCTGCATCATAAGCAGCTTGTTCACCCGCTTCTTCAATCGTCTTATCAACTTCTTTTTGTTTATCATCCAGCACTTTCTCAATATGAGCTGGATGGATTCTTCCATCTAAAATTAAGTAATCTAATGCCCGTCTGGCTACTTCTCTTCTGACTGGATCAAAACAACTAATCGTTACAGCCTCAGGAGTATCATCCACGATCACATCTACACCAGCAGCTTGTTCAAATGCTCGGATATTTCGACCATTTCTACCAACGATACGACCTTTCATTTCTTCATTCGGTAATATAACAACAGAGGTTGTAACTTCGTTCACATGTTCTGATGCGACTCTTTGAATGGCGTCAGCAATAATCTCACGTGCTCGTTTTTCACCTTCTGCTCGAGCTTCAGCTTCAATTTGGCGAATGATCCTGGCCATATCTGAACGACCTTCTTTTTCAGCCTCTTGTAAAAGAATTTCTCTTGCTTCCTCGACACTCATTTGAGCAATTCGTTGTAATTCTCCTAATTGTTGAGCATACATTTTTTCAATTTCATTGGATCTTTTATCAATTAAACTTTGACGTTTATTGATATTTTGTTCTCTCAATTCCAAACGCTCAATCCGATGATCCAATTCATTGCGTCGTTTATTTAATCTTTCTTCTTCCTTTAAATTCTCATTTCTTCTTTTTGTTATTTCATCTTCAGACTCTTTTAGAATTTTTATTGCATTGTCTTTGGCTTCTAATTCGATCGTTCGCGCATTCTCCTTGGCAGTAACAATCATATTATCTGTCTGATCTTTTCTTTCTTTTAATAATCGCTTTGTGTAATAACGATTCAAAAAGAAAATCGCAATTGCAATGATGATTACATCACCTGCTATTAAAAATAATGCTAATAATTCTTGCTTCCCCATAAATTCACCTCGTTTTTCGTTTAGTTTTCATTAGAATAGTGACGAGATTTTTTCCAAGTCGATTGAACAACAGATGTGACATTTGAATAGGAAAATCCTCGCCTTATTAAGTATCCGGTAAGTTTTCGAAAAAAAATATCTTTCTCATATCCGGATAGCCGTCTGGCATACTTCTCTGCAGCCAGATTTATTAGTTCTTCCTCTGAGACCATTTCTGTGGTTAATTGATTAATGATTTCATCACTAATTTTTTTATTCCGTAATTCCCAGGCTATTAATTTATTGCTTCTCGGTTTTAAAATTGCTCTATTTTCGATCCAATTTTTGGCGTATTGAAAATCATCAATATAACCTTTTTCAAGAAGCATGCTTGTTATTACATCAATTTGATCTGCCGAAAAATTTTTTTCTTTTAATTTCTTATTTATTTCAAATATTGTTCTTGGTTTATAAGAAATATATCGTAAACATTTTTGAAAACCATCTTCAATTTGATCAATTTCAAGAAGCTTTTGAACAAATTCTTCAGGTAATTCCATCCCAATGCTCAAATTTCTCGCATTAATTAAATACAATCCAAATGAAAATTCACCATCAAGATAAACATTTACTCGATTAGAATTGTTTTTTTGAACTTTTAATGCAGTTATTGTTCTTTGCATTCTACAGCCATCAAATCTCATTGCGGATTCAGATGACCTTGTTTACCAACCAGTAACTTTAGATTCAACGACTCATTTCAGAAAAATTATCATGAGTAAACAAATTCTTTAACTTTTGTTTTCATTTCCTGAAATTTTCCATTCATCATGTTTTCAATCGTTATCCGATTGTTATTTTTTATTCACTCTCATCTACGTTGAGAGAAAACAATTCCAAGATCAAAAAAATTGACCCGCAATCATAAAAAAATCAAAATAAAATTCTAATTTATTATAACCTATTTTATTTCAAGCTAACAATAAAATGGACAGACATTTTTATTGTTTATTTTTGATTTCCTTTTTTGAATAATCAATAAAATTCTCTATTTCAGATAATTCACCATCATGCAATCTCAAAATCCTATCGAAAAGATTCAAATTTGAGAAACTGTGGGTGACAACAATAATTGTTTCACATAATCCTAGGTCAAAAATTATCTTTTCTACTTCTGAAACTGACTCAGGATCCAAATACGCAAAGGGTTCATCAAATATTTTTAATTCAGTATTCGAAATTATAGTCTGAGCAATTGTTATTTTTCTCAATTCACCTCCAGAAAAGTTTTTACCAAACTCATCCAATGGAGAATTGAGATCAAGCCTGGGTGGATCAAACAGTTTAAGTGCTTCTAGTACATGAATTAATTCTTTGTCATCAGCATTTGGGTTGGCTAATAATAGGTTATTTTTGATTGAGGTATTAAAAATGTAGGTGTCAATCGGAGAATATCCAATCCTGGTACGATATTGATTTTCGGGGATATCTCTTAATTCTTGATCCTTTAGCATTATTCTACCAATATAATTTTTCCTAAAGCCAAGCAATAATTCAATTAAAGTGGTTTTCCCAGTCCCATTTTCTCCAATTATTGCAATTTTCTCTCCTCTATGGACTTCAAAATTTATATTTTTTATTATGATTTTTTCATTAATTTCGGGATATCTAAAAGATACATTTTCGAACCGAACAGGATACAAATCAAGTTCACTTTTAGATAAATCTGATGCAGTTTTCGTCTCTAAATCCATTAAATCAGCAACTCGCTTAATTGACAGTTCGTAATCGCTATATAAGTATGCTATCGATGGCAGGTTGGTTGAGACTTCAAAACTCGAAATAATTACCAAGGACAAAACCCCAACCATTACCAGTTCGAGTTTCCCCTGGTTGGCAAGATAGATACACAAAAACAACGCTACCAAAAAAACCATTTGGGTCGAGAAAAAACTAATTAATTGCCAAAATGATTGCCATATGCCAGATTTGATTTGTTCTTTCTCCAAATTGATGGAACTTTGATTAACTTCTTCAATCAATTTTGCTTCATTTTGATAAAAAATTGCTTCTTCAATAAATTGGAAAAAATTGATTAGAGCAAATTGATATTCATTTTTTCTTTTCTCTAAATTTCCTTTATTTTTTTTGCTCATTTTGATAGAAAGAATAAATATCAAATAGTTTCCAAAGAAAAATCCTACAGTATAAAGAACAAGAATCTCCCTCGATTGCAAACCTAGATATAATCCAACCAGGAAGCTAATGACCAATGCAACAATAGTAGGTGAAAAAAGTCTTACAAATAGGTTTTCAAAATTATTTAAATCATTTATCAATATCGTCAGAAATTTTGAACCTGAATTGGAATTGAGAAGATCAAAATAATTATCATAAATTCTTGAAAACAAATTTAATCGCAATTTTCCAATAATTTTAAAATTTGTTTTATGGGTTTGAATCCTTTCCAAATATCTGAACACACTTCTTGAGGTGCCAAAAAGCCTTACCCCAACAATTGATACCTGTAATAATGCGATTGATGGATGAAATCCTGCTGATATGATCAGATAAGCCGATACTCCCATCAATGCAATGGAGCTAATTATCGTTAAACAACCGA
>DAOUGX010000596.1:0-7055 GCA_034428855.1 Anaerolineaceae bacterium
CTATTTACAAACATCAGCAAACAAAAAGAACCCGCTGGAGGATATCATGGTTGATACAATCAAATTAAAAATTAATCATCAAGAAATAGAGTGTGAAAAAGATCTGACAATTCTTCAGGCAGCAAAAACAATTGGGGTTTCCATTCCAACAATTTGCTTTCATGATAATAGCACTGCAAATGCCCTTTGTAGAATTTGTGTAGTAGAAGTAAAAGGTGCTCGAACTCTAATTCCATCATGTGTTGCTAAAGTATCAGAAGGGATGGAAATTGAAACTCATAATGACCGAGTAAATAGATCCAGAAAAACTATTTTGGAAATGATGTTAAGCACCTCAGACTTAAGTCAATCACCGGAAATTTTAGAAATGGCTGCTGATTATCAGGCAGATCAAGGTCGGTTCTCGAATGCGGAGAGACGGTCTCCCCAATTGATCGATGATAACCCGATGTTTATCAGGGATTATGAAAAATGTATATTATGTTGGCGTTGTGTTCAAGTATGCGCTGAAGATGCACAATATGCTTTTGCGATTAATTTTAAAGGACGAGGATACCATACACAAATCAGTACTTTTTATGAAAAACCATTACCTGAAACATCCTGTGTTTTTTGTGGACAATGTATTGGTGTATGCCCCACAGAAGCATTAAAACCCAAACGTCAATGGTTGCTGGAATTAGGTTATGAAGGTGATCAAATCATGAAAATGACTCATCAGGATCGAAATAAAAAAACCAAAAAACCACAAGATTCAATGGTTGAAGAGTAAGAGGAAAACTATGGAGATGCTAAAAAATAAACCAATTACAACAACCTGTCCTTTTTGCGGCGTCGGATGTAATCTTGAATTACATATTAAAGATAATTTTATTTACAAAGTAACAGCTCCTTTCGACTCGGTAGTTAATAAAGGAAATTTGTGTGTAAAAGGACGCTTTGGTTATGATTTTATTTACAATCGCCGTCGGGTACTTAATCCATTAATTCGAAAAACACCCCAAAAACCTGGAGCAAGATCACAAGCTTTTAATTTGGATGATTGGAAAGAAGTATCCTGGGATGAAGCATTGGATTTCGCTGCACAAAGGATGGTTGAAATTTATCAAAGAGATGGTTCAAATGCCATGGCTGTTTATTGCTGTGCAAAAGCCACCAATGAAGATAACTATCTTTTGCAGAAACTTTTCCGTGCATTGTTCCGAACGAACAATGTTGATCATTGCACGCGCTTATGTCATGCAGGAAGTGTGGTCGCATTACAAAAAGCAATTGGTTCTGCAGCTATGTCTAATACAGCGTCAGAAATTATGGATACCGATGTATTTATCGTCACCGGTTCAAATACAACTGAAACACATCCAATCATATCAATCCAGATGAAAGCTGCAATTCAAAAGAATGGGGCAAAATTAATTGTCGTTGATCCACGTAGAATTGAGATGGTAAATTATGCAACCTTATGGTTAGCAGAAAAACCAGGTTCAGATGTCGCTGTCTTTTCCGGTATGGCACATGTGATTTTAGCAGAAAAACTTTACAACAAAGAGTTCATCGACAATCGAACAGAACATTTTGAAAATTTCTCCAAAGCCATGGAAAAATTCACCCCTGAATACGTTGAATATGTAACCGGTGTTGATCGGGATAAAATAATTCAGGCAGCCAGATTATATGCCAATGCAAAACGTGGAGCGATTTATTGGGCATTGGGAATTTCACAATCAACTCATGGAACCGACAATGCACATAGTCTGATAAATCTAGCTTTACTGACCGGACACGTTGGCAGGAAAGGTACAGGATTAAATCCTTTGCGGGGACAAAACAATGTTCAGGGTGCTTCTGATGCTGGAGCAATGCCCTGGCATTATCCGGGTTACCAGGAAGTTGACGATGAAAATAATGCCCAATTATTCGAAAAAGCCTGGAATATTGAACCTGGCGGGTTAAATCGACAAAAAGGGCTGACTACGACAGAGATTCTCTCAAACGCTCATCCTGGTGGCGTTCGCAGTTTGTACATCATGGGTGAAAACCCTATGATGACTGAACCTAATTTGAATGAAGCCCATAAACATATGCAGGAACTGGAGTTTGTGGTTTGTCAGGATCTTTTTATAAATGAATCCGGAGCATATGCTGACGTATTCCTGCCAGCAACCACTTTCGCTGAAAAGGATGGTACCTTTACCAACACCGACCGACGGGTTCAACGGGTTCGTAAGGCAATTGAACCGCTTGGGAATGCCCGCCCAGATTGGGAAATCATCAGTGATCTTGCTAAAAGAATTGAGAAATTATTAGGTAGAACTGATTCAGCCTATTGGGATTACAAACACCCTGAAGAGATAATGGATGAATTTGGGTCTGTGGTTCCATCATATCGGGGTATCAGGTATTCTCGGATTGAGAAAACCGGATTGCAAACTCCTGTTGTTGATGATAACCACCCGGGAACCCCATACCTTTACTCAGAAACTTTTCCGATCGGAAAAGCGAAGTTCTATCCATTAGATTTTAGAGCGATAGACGAAGAACCGGATTCTGAGTTTCCATTGATACTCAATACTGGCCGAGTCTTAGAACACTGGCATGGCGGTACACTTACCCGCAATTCCTGGTTGGATGATTTATATTCACAAGCACTGGTAGAAATTAATCCAGTTGATGCAGAGAAAATGGGTATTAATCATTTAGATGTGGTAAAGGTTGAATCTCGAAGAGGTGAAGTAGTACTCCGAGCAAATGTAACACAAAAAACAATACCAGGTGTTATTTTTATTCCATTTCACTTTGCCGAAGCAGCTGCTAACTTCCTAACGAACGATGCATTAGATCCGGAAGCATTAATTCCAGAATTTAAAGCCTGTGCAGTGAAACTTCAAAAGGTATCAGAAGATTTGTTACCAACAAAACAACCATACCAACCTAGAGGACGATATTAGTTCAGACCTTGAATGACACAAAAGGGCTTTCTGAAAAATTCAGACAGCCCTTTTTAATTACTTCGTTTTTGTTAAATTATCAATTAATTCCAGAAATTCAACCCATTCTTCTTTAAAGAAATGCAAAGTTATATTGTTCAATTCCAGATGATATGTAGTTTCACCATCGGGTTCATCTGCTTTCCAGGCCATATAATTGGCAGTTTCACTGAGTGTCGTTGTCATAGGTTCGTTATTCATCTATTTTCTCCTTTTCGTTTTCTGGTCCATTCATAAGTTGATTAATTTCTTCCTTACTTTTTCGAAAAATTTTCTTTATCCTATTTTTGATATCTGAGAAAAACCGAAAAAACGGTTTGAATTGGTCTGGAATTTTGGGTTCTGCCGGTATTCTATCCTGAGATATTTTTTCCCATGGATCCAAATCAAACATTTTCAGGAAAACATATTGACCTACTAACTTCGCTGTTGCTAACACTGGTGCTGCTAACAAAACACCGATGAAACCAAACAGACTGGCTGAGATAATCACTGCCACCATCACTGCTGCCGGATGAACCTTTAATGCATCACCCATCAATCTGGGAACAACAAAATTGTCCAGAATAACATCTGTTAACCAGGCAACGCCTATAACGACCAAAGCGTAAGGAAAAGGTTCTAACCCGAATAGAGTTGTGCCTTGGAACAACGAGACCAATCCATATGCTGTCCAGGCAATAGCAGGTCCCACATAAGGAACAAATCTGGCAAATCCAGCAATAAACGCTAATCCATAATAGAAATTGACACCTAACGCCCCAAGTAAAATAATGTAAACAATAATGGTAATAATTATTATCGTTAATTGGCCACGTAGAAAAGCATTCCAGGTCCTTTTTAATTCCAGACCCATCATGTGAATATCGTAATTGTATCCAGGAATGTCAACCTTAAACATATCACTACGAGCACCTTTTGCTTCAGAAAGAATAAAATAAGAAATCAAAATTGAAAATAAGGACCAGCCAATCACTGCGGCAGCACTTCCCGCTAATGATCCAACCACATTTCCTAAACCTGATAACATAGGTTGAATCATAGATAACAATTGATTTCCAATACTCACAAGATCAATCTCAGAAAAATCTATCACAAAACCACCAAATTCATAACGAAGTTGTGATAATTCCTCCAGAAAGACTGGTAGATCCCGTAATTCAAATTGGATAAATCGAATAAGACTGGATATTTGATCGAAAACTGCGAAACCACCTAAAGTAATTAAACCTAGAAATAAAATTAATAAAATTAAGTAAATGATTACTACAGTGACTCGCCAGGAAATCTTAAGTTTTTCTTTGAAAAAATCTGGAACCGGGTATAAAAGAAATGCTAAGACAAATGCAAAAAACAATGGAGCAAGAATATTATTAAATCGAATGATAAAGAAAGTAAAAAGAGCAATCAATATCAAAGCAACTACTAGCTTTGTTGTGCTGCTCCATGAGGGTGATTTTTCAACTTTTTTTGAATGCATTGCTTCCCTGCAAGATTAAGTGGAATATTTGCTGTGTAGTAGTACATATCAAGCACTACTACACACGCCTATTGTAAAAGATTTATGGACAGGAACCACTCCCAAAAATTGCATTCATAATTCCTGGAAAAAGATCACAGTATAGGTTCATGGTATCCACAACTAACCAGAATACGATACAACCACAGACGATTAGCAGTAGAACAATTATGATGATCAGAAGTGCACGATTTTTCTTCTTTGGTTTTCCAGCAACAGGATAAGCAGCAGGTACTTCTCCAGAGTAACTGGCAGGAGTAGGAGGGACTGAAACATATTGTTGAGCTGGAGGAGCAGAAATGAATGTTTCCTGTGGATGAACAGGCGTGCTTGGTGTCTGCACAACTGGGGAGGCGTACACCGGAGGTTGAGATATTGGTTGAGCATATGATGGTGGTTGTGCAGAAACTCGTGTAGCATCCGGATCAAAAGCAGGAGCTTCATAAACCACTGTAACATTTTCTCCAAAAGAAATGGTATCTCCAGAGACTAGCAGGTGAATACCCATAAGCCTTTGTCCATTTACAAAAGTGCCATTGGTTGAACCTAAATCCTCAACAACAAAACCTTCTCCCCGAACGGATATTTTTGCATGTTTTCTGGACATTTCGGTATCGTTAATAACAAAATCATTATTAATATCTCGACCGATTGAAAACTCTGTACCATCTAATACAAAGGATTGTCCTGGATTTGGTCCTGCTTTCATCACCAACTGAAAATTAGAGCTCATGTTCGCCTCCTGAAATTTCATAGTTATTTTTGATAAGTGTACAAATATTCTAATTAACTGTCAACTTAGAATAATATCTGAAACCGGGAATAAACCTTTCAAATGGTTGTATCCAATTATTTGAATCCCTTCAGTTTTCAAGAATTCGTGTATTTTTCGATCCTGAAATAATTGAAAATCTCCCACCCTGGCTTCCCAATCAGGTGTGATAGCTCTAATTTCTGGGGTATTTTCAGCGGGATGGATGATAAAGTGAGTGATCCCAGGAGGAATCGACCGAAAAATTTCAACTGCCTGATCATATCGATTAAAAGGTTTATCAAGTGGGATTGAGCGTAAATGATCTAATAAGGGCACACCTTGTTCTTCTAGTTTAGAAAGGAAAACCTCTACAAGACTGGCACTATTCTCATCAAGTCCTAAATTCATCCACTCATCTTTTGTTAATCGAAATAACATTGGAGGAATTTTTCTGGACAAGCCAGCATTAATATAATCAAACATAAATTTCGGATGTGCTACAGCTCCCATATGCGTGTCAATATGCGTTGGAATAATTCCTTCCGATAACGCTCTATTTATCTGGGACTCGATCTCATTTTTTACAAATAAAGAATTTGCATTTTTTTGTACCGCTGTACTTGTTTTGTGAAAGTAACCTTGAGTATCCAACAATCCACTCTCTGGATCAACTGTCGAAATGGGTCTCCATCGATAATTTCTCCATTCACTGGTTAAAGTAATGTGTACACCGAGATCAACCTTTTCTAATTCACTCTGTAAATTTGCTGCAGAAAGAAACCATGGGCATGTGACCATTATCGCAGCTGATGTGATTCCTGAACCAATAAATAATTCTCTGCAAGCACTTATGGTTGACTCGCACATACCCAGGTCATCCGCATGGATGATCAACACACGATCATTATTGGAAAACCCTAATTTTTTGAGTAATGGATTTGGTTTCATAATCCTCCTGATGACAATGAATTAAGACAATTATAGGAGAATTTTAAATAAAATACCCCGCAATGCCGTGTGCTACATAGTTTTGAACCTGCAAATGCAGGTGGGGGCCCGCTCCGGAGTTTCCGCCTTGGCTCAAGCCTATCGCGTACGCTCAGTGACACTGAGCCCCATCTTAAGGGTGTTGGCTCAAAACCGGTTGTGCAGCAATCACGAACACCACAGGGTATTTATTTTATACCACAAGTTAATTTACTTGACTAGATTAACCAAATCCAGTCAACTTAACCGATCTTCTCAAGCATAAACATAAAACTTGACCTACAACTAATAACTTTTTATACTCCAAGATAATATGGGAGATAGGGAATGAAAAAAATTTTAATTTTTGTTATTAGCATTTTTATAATCGTACCAATAACAGCATGTAATCAAAATGAGAAGAATGATGATCAAATGATTATCAAAGCAGCATGGGCGAGACCAGCATTAATGGGAAATCCTTCAGCAGTTTATTTTCAAATAGAAAATAGGAATAATGAAACCGATCGATTAATCTCCGTTGAAAGTCAAATTGCTGAGTTTAATGAAATTCACCTGAGTAGCATGCAGGATGGAACTATGAAAATGATGAAGCAAGATTTTGTTGAAATTAAAGCAAATCAGAAACTCGAATTTAAACCAATGAGTTACCATGTTATGTTAATTAACTTAAACCAGGATCTCAACCCAGGAGATCAATTTGAAATATCACTATTTTTTGAAAAATCAGGTGAGAAAACAATATCGGTTGAGGTCAAAGAGAACGAATGAGCCATGTAGACGAAATACGCGCTTTTATTGCAATACC
>DAOUGX010000597.1:0-1576 GCA_034428855.1 Anaerolineaceae bacterium
TATGACTTTCGGACAATATATTGCCGAAAGCAGGAAAAAAGCGGGGCTCAGTCAAAAAGATCTTGCTGAACGGTTACGTAAAGAAGATGGACAATCAATTTCAGCTCAGTATCTGAACGATATTGAGCATGATAGACGCAACCCACCAGGGGAATTTATACTTATACAAATTTCATCGGAATTAAATATATCCCTTGATTATTTGCGTTTTCTCTCAGGAACCTTGCCAGATGATATAAAACTGCAAAACCATCAACCGGAAGATGTCGAGAATGCGTTTAAAGCATTTCGAAAAGCATTAAAAGGGGACAATAAATGAAATGGGTACGCGATAGAACGGGTAGATTTCCCCAACGCCCATATTATGAAGGGCTAGAATTGGATTCTGAGTGCGAAAACATAATCTCATCTTTTCTCATAGAAAAATATGGGAAAGTAACATTACCAATTTCAACAAATGATCTGACAATATTGATCGAACAAAAAACATCTGAGCTTGATTTATATTCAGATTTAAGCAATGAAGGAAATAATGTTGAAGGTATGACTATTTTTTCCCGTAATACTCTTCCTCGCGTTCTTATCTCAAATTTCCTTTCCACATCAAGTAGCCATACTAATCGATTACGTACAACATTAACCCATGAATTTGGTCATGTGGTTTTCCATAATTTTATCTGGGCCTTTGAACAACCTAGTCTTTTCAAACCTGATTCTGGAAATCTGACGATAAAGTGTAATCGAGATACGATTTTAAATGCCCGTGATGTCGATTGGTTAGAATGGCAAGCAGGTTATGCCTCGGGAGCTTTTTTAATGCCATTGTCTTCAATCAAAGAAATCGTGCATCAAATCAATAACGATACCAATACTTACGGAAAAGTTTCTGCAGCATCTGAAATAGGACGAAAAATGATTGCGAAGGTCCAATCGATGTTCGAGGTATCAGAAGATGCTGCTCGTGTTCGTCTTCTAAAATTAGACTTTATCGAAGAGGGTAATACTATTGCCCAGTCGATGAATCTCTTTTAATTTGAAGGAGTTGACTTTTTTTTGAATCGTGATACGCTAATCTGCATATCAGCTAATCCGCTAAAATAGTTATTTGGTTGATAACAAGGAGCACTGGATCAGCATGAAAACAAGTAAAAGTTTATTTAGTGAGGTATCAAATGACTGTTAGATATAACTATATTTTTCCAATACCCGAATCAGATGATGTGTTTGATGAAATGGTTCGTGATGGTTGTTCAATCGAATGGAATGATCCTATGACTCAAAAAAATGGGAGGAGTGGGCAATCTCAGAATGGATTGGATGTTTTTGGTTATCCCAATGGACCAGGTGGCCGTTGCCGGGGGGCGCAATCTAAACTCCGAACCAAAGGGAAGCAATTGTGTCAGGGAGAAATCGATGATGAAATAAAGAAAGCACAATCGAGCCCTTTGAATCCAGATCAACTCATAATTGTAACCAGCACTGGTCGAGATGTTGCTTTACAAGCATATGTCGACCAAGTATCTAGAATTCAAACCCAAAATAATAGCTTCCCGGTGAAAATTTGGTTCTGGGATGA
>DAOUGX010000598.1:0-2012 GCA_034428855.1 Anaerolineaceae bacterium
ACCAAGCTACCTGGGTGTATCCGGATTACGCGAATTACAAAATACAATCGAACAGGTACGATTGCATTTCAACCCGGATATCAATATATTAGGGTATTTACCAACCATCTGTGAGGAACAACGTCTTGAGGTCAGAGAGATATTAGAACAGCTGGAACAACGTTATCCGCAACATTTGCTTGGTCCCATCCATAAAGCTTCAGATCTGGCTTATGCACATTCCAGCCATATGGACATCTTTACCTATAGACCTCCACGCCAACGTCAACCAGGCCAGTTAGCATCCAGTTCCCGCGCCACAAAAGAATATGGCGACCTTGTGGAAACTGTAATTCAAAAAACCCTGTCAGATTCATAACAGTAAGGAGAAATTGATGGCACAGACCAAGAAAAAAAGATTCAACGCCTTTGAAGATTTTCCGACTACTGAAGAAAAACCAATATCAAATCTCAAATCCATTCATGAATCAGAGAAGGTTTCCCGGGATATTGAACGGATTGAGCGTCTAAAGCCCAGCGAAATGATGCCAGACCGTTTTCAGCCGAGGCGACTGTTGCCCATGCATATCCGTCATTCATTCTTTTCCGGTGAAATCAACTGTTATGAAGCAGCTACTGAGTGGTTGAAATTATCGCAACACGACAGCGGTGTAAAGACAGAGGTGGAACGGTTATTATCATTGGGTAATTCATTCGATGAACATGGCCAGATCAAACCTATTACTGGTTCCTGGGAAACCGACAATAAAGGGAATTTTGTTTTCCAGATTGAAACAGGAGAACGTCGATTCTGGGCCGCGTGTTTGCAGGTCAGCGCGAATAATATTAAAGATGAACCTCTTTTACGCGTAGAAGTGATAGACCACCCAACCCGACAACGCCAGGTTTTAGAGAATCGACATGCTGAAACACCGTCTGCTGTCGAACAAGCATGTGAAGTTGCCGCACTAATATTGGCTGAATTACAGATATTTCCAGATGAAAATGTTCAGGATGATTATGATTATTTTCGTCTGGCACGCGCACAACGAATGCCAGCCGGACTTTGGGATCGCATTATCCCCATTATGCAATTAACCCGTCCCAGAATGGTTCAGTTACTAAATATTTTACAGTTCCCGAGTCATTTGTTAGATATGGCTGATCGTTTTCGCTTACCAGAAAGGGTTTTACGTGAAATTCTCCTGCAACCACAACAAAATTGGGAGAATTTAATGTATCAGAGCATACAGAATAGCTTAACCTCTGAGGATATTGCTGAACAAACAACCACTCAAAAATCAACAGATCAGAAAAAAGAGATTCCTCCTAAAACACCTTCCACACCAGAAATATCAGCTTATCGATCTTTTCGAAAATTTACGAAAGTATTTCGGAACATCAATCATCTCCAACAATCAGAAATTCTCGATTCGATCGCAGATGATTTGATTGTTAATGGTCAAGCTGAACCGACTGCAGAAATATTATCTGAATTATTAACTTTGATCCAGGCCAGACTCAAGCGCAAATAAATCAGTGAGCGCTTTTTATTAATTATTTTATACATCTACTGCCGGTGATTCGTAACCGTGGTTACGAATCACCGGCAGTTTTTTATTATTTCATTCAATATTAAAAAATAAAATTTATATATTTCGAAAAGATTATCATAAGTTTTTTGTAATTATTTTCGTGTTTTCTCGATATAAAGCACACTTTACAATAAGGATAAAATTCTATCATTTGCAATCCATCATTATCTGGATGAACAATTCTTCATTTAAGTCTATCAAACCGCTTAAAATTGATTTATTTATTCTAAGGGTATACGCTATAATGAATACAGGGTATACCCTTAGGGTCGCCTCTTGACAAAAGCAAGGTTTGATGGGTAAAATAAACAGGGTCGCCCCTTAGCGATTGAACAACAATAATTTCCACAACCTCAAAGGAAACCATTATCGATATGTTCACTTTTGCACTCGCCAACCAAAAAGGAGGTGTCGGAAAAACCACTACCGCGGTAACAC
>DAOUGX010000599.1:0-3371 GCA_034428855.1 Anaerolineaceae bacterium
ATTCTCGGCAATATCAATAATTCTATTAGCAAAAACAATACTTTTTTGCCATACGACTAAATCTTTGAAGGATAATTGGTTCGATGGTTGAATAATTTCAGGCGTAACGATTGTCATCAAAGTTACCTCTCATTAAAGAATTTGTATACTTATGAATTTTACAAGATAATAAAGATATAAAATAAATTACAATAAATAATCTCGTCTTAAAAATTTCATTCAATTAATAATATTTGAAGTCAAATCCTACCACCTATCACCTATGACCAATCACCTATGACCTAATTCCCAATTCTATGTCATAATTAACCTATGCTTCCCAATCAGGAAAAAGTAACTCCCCACAAAATCTGCCCTGGACTCGGACTCGCGTACGATCCCAGCGAGCACCGCAATGTCGTGAATCCCCTCCATTACTGCTACTACCAACCCAGGCCGGATGTGATCCCCATCGATCATCAGGAATCGTACTGCCTGACCAAAAACCACAGCAACTGCCCCATCTACCAGAAGAAGATCCAGACATCACCACCGCCGCCACCAGTCCCCGCTCCTGCCCCCGTCGCAGCGCCCAAATCCAATCGACTGGTACTCAACCTCTCCAACGCCCGCTTGTTCACTTACGTCGTGATCGCCCTGTTAGTGGTCCTGGTCATCCTGCTCGTCTTGCTGATCACCAGCCCGCGGATCGTGGAACCCGGCCCCGACGAACCCCTGGCTGTGACCACCTACATCATCACCCCCACCCAGATCACACCGAATGCCACCTGGTATGCCCAGCTCACCCAGGACGCCCTCCAGACTGCCCTGCTGACCGGCACCCCCACCTCCTCCGCGGACGGATTCCCCACCCGTACCAGCATCGCTTACCAGAGCCCGACTGTCATCATCTGCTCCCGGCCGGACGGCTGGATCATCTACCCGGTGCATGACGGCGATACCCTGCGTTCCCTGGCCATGCAGACCAACATCACCGTGGTGGACCTGATGTTCGCCAATTGCCTGACCACCAATACCCTGGCCATGGGGCAGGAGATCTTCCTGCCGTATTACCCCGGTTCTGCCACCGCCACCGGCACCCCGCGTGGAACATCCACCCGTACCCGCACTGCTACCGCTACCATCCCTGGCCAGCCCACCACCAACCCCGGGCTACCCACGAAGTCACCCACAACCGCACCCACCGCCACCATAGCAATCCCCACCAACACCAACATCCCCCCGGTCGCCACCACCCGCAACCCACTCTTCCGCGATACCCCGACCCCCTCCGACACTCCGCCACCGACCGCCACCCCCGTCCCACCCACCGACACCGAAACCCCCGTCCCCACCGAAACGCAGGGATAGGGATTAGGCCTTCTCCTCGGAAGAAAACCTCGGAGTCCTTCGGAAGGTCATAGGTCATAGGTCTTCTCCTCGAAATATATCTCGGAGTCCTTCGGAAGGCCTTAGGCTTAATTTTCCCTATTCCACACACCATAAAAATTGAATCCCCGGGAATGACCGTCAACGAATAGGAAACGAATAAACGAATTCACGAATAAGCATCTGCGTGAATCATTCCGATCCCAAAAAAGTGTTAACCTATATCAGGACGACACACGACACACTTTCAGCTTTCACCCATCAGCCATCAGCCATCAGCCATTAGCCATCAGCTTACTCCTGAACCACTGAATCCTAACCCCCATATCATGCCCTCGGGCAACCCCCACCACCTAAATTACACTATTACATCGAATGGTAAATTTTGAATCAAATCCTCAATCCAGGAATCTTGGATTGGCTGAGAGTAAAAAATAACCTTTTCCTCAAGTTCTTTTTGAGCTCTTGTGATCCCCCAATTTTGTAACATATTTGTCTTGGTGATTGGATTTCTAATCTCTTTTTGGCGGATATAATTACTTATTTCCTGCAGATCAATTTTATTATTCTTCAAAATCAGATAAAAATCAAAAAAATCTCGATATCTTGCACGATCACTCATCGCCCGAATCTTCTCAGCACATATTTCGCGAATATCCATCACCCTCACCGGAAACTCAATCCCCCATACTGTAAGATAGGTCATCTCTTGAACAGGTAAAATCACATTTTGAAGAACATCTATATCCACTTTGATGGAATTGGGAAAGCCAAGCGGACCTGTGTAAAGCAATCTTTCGATTTTTATTGTTGCCTTGGATTGGTAATGCTTTTTAACTGTCAAATAATCAACCATGGTAAAAATCTCCCTAACCTCATCGAAAGAAATGGATTGCTGTCCAGCAGAAAAATCCAAATCCTCAGAAAATCTCTGTTGCTCCAGGTAACAATGGTGCAGACAGGTTCCACCTTTAAAAACCAATTTCTCACCTAGGGGTGATCTGCTCATCAGTTGCAGAACCAGGGCTAACATATAATCCTTTTCAGCAATTTCTAATGGATATCGGAAGGTTTTTCGGTTTAGAATTTCCAGTTGCTGGCGTGTTAACATCATGATTCCTTCTTTGTCTGGTATTTGTCAAAATATCCATCATAATACATGCGCCATTTGGCATTGAAAACTTTATCATTTTCATTAATCCGATGAGTACTCCGTGTACCTTTCAACAGTCGTGACAAGTCACGTGAATCCCACCCTATCAAATCGAAAACAAAGCCAAATATCTTCACTGTTTTTTTTGAAGCCAATTGAACATAGTCAATCAGACTCTCAATATTCAAATCTTCCCTGTAATCGTTCAATTTTTCAATCACCAAATCAACCATGTAAGTATCAGAGCGAAAGTGAATGAGATCCACCAGTGCTTTTTCACTAAAGGCAATTTTGGTAGTCATATTTTCAATTTCAACTTCTTCCCAACCAACAAAAAATTCTTTTTGGGACTTAATAAACCGATATCGTATTGACTCCAGGCTCGTTTCTTTATACTGCTTCAATGAAACCGAGCTGAATTGGTTGACATATTGATCAAACATGCCGCGATAATGTAGCGCTGCTTCAAAAGAAACATAGGAATCTGCTACCAGAAGATTTGCGATTACATAAGGTGAAATCGACAAGTACCCACGACTACTGAGATCATTCACAGCATACAAACCACGCTTAATCCGAATTAACCAACCATTGTTCAATAATTGTTGCATTCTATTATGCATTTGCTGGTAGTTCCAGGTGTTTATAGCTTCATCCTCAATTTGCCTGGCAGTAACCACCTTACCGTATTTAGCGATCAACTTCTCCAGAAGATCAGCGTCATTTGTTGCTAATGATGTTTTTTTCATATATCTTTATTAATTCATATAAGTTAATAACTACATACAAATTACACCAATATGATTGATTTGTCAAGTGCATTTTAGGTTTTAGGTGTCAGCCATCAGCC
>DAOUGX010000600.1:0-4269 GCA_034428855.1 Anaerolineaceae bacterium
GCAAGAATCTGCACAGGCAGCTTTATCTTATTTAAAGTCAAAATCAGAATTATTACAGGTGGATACCGATATTTTTGAAAATGTGGATGTACATATCCATATCCCAGAAGGTGGGATTCCAAAGGATGGTCCCAGTGCTGGAATCACCATTGCATGCGCATTAATTTCTGCCTTCACGAATCGTAAAGTTCGTCGAGATGTGGCGTTAACAGGTGAGATCACTTTACGAGGAAGAATCCTTCCTGTAGGTGGCATTCGCGAGAAAATATTGGCTGCTCATAGAGCCGGAATAACAAAAATATTAATTCCAGTTAAGAACGAGAAGGATCTTGGAGAATTATCTAAAAAAGTATTAAAACAATTAAATATTGTACTGGTAAAACATATGGATGAAGTAATTGAAGAAGTACTTTTACCTCCAGATCCAAAAACAAAAAAAGAAAAGACTAGTAAAAAAAGCAAAGAAATTGAATCAAATTAATTATTCTTTTTCTTGATATCTGGAAATATTTTGAAGTGATTTGATCCCATTTTTTACCTGGACAAGCAACACTTCCAATTCTTTTTCTAAATCAGTCAATGAAGTGATGATGTATTGGTCGGCTTCAACCCGGTTGACTTCACTTTCTTGTTTTGCTTGTTCAATAATTTGGCTAGCACGAATTTGTGCACTCTGAACAATTGCATCTTTTTCCACTAATTGACTGGCTTTTTCTCTGGCCAATTGTAAAGTCCTATTAGCCTCTTCCTGACCTTGCGCAATCAAACGATCCCTCTGCGACAATAATTGTTGTGCCTTCTTAATTTCCTCTGGGATTGAGACACGCATCTGGTCAATTATGCTTAACATTTTGTCTTCATCAACCACAACTTTACGCATCATTGGCAACGGACGACTCTCATTAAATAATTCTTCCAGACGGTCTACTAAATGTAAAATATCCATTAATCCTCCACCATGTACCCCAAACAAAAAATCAAATAATTAATCCCTTAAATAAGTCGGTTGAACAATGCTTTGGTTTTCACCTAATTCGAGAAATCGTTTATCTAACGCTTCTTTTACGATTTTCGGCACCATACGTGAATAATCACCGCCTAATGACGCAATTTCACGAACTGTTGAAGATGACAAAAAAGTATATTGTTCATTGGTAATCAACGCTGCAACTTCAATGACTGGATCCAAATGTTTATTTGCTAACGCCATTCGAAATTCATGTTCAAAATCAGAAATAACTCTTAATCCTCTGACAATTACTTTTGCCTGAATTTCTCTTGCAAATGCAACTGTCAAACCGCTATAACCAACCACTTTTATATTCTCAATATGGCCCAAAGATTCTATTGTCATCAAAAAACGTTCTTCTGGAGAAAACAGCAGGTTTTTTAATGGGCGATCATAAACTGCAACAACCAATTCATCGAAAATCTTCGATGCCCGTTCTGCAATATCAACATGGCCATTGTGAATGGGATCAAATGTGCCTGGAAATAGTGCTCTAATCATGACTAATTTTTTTCTCCAATCATTCTTTGTAAATATTCAGCAATTATTGTTTTATAAATGTGGCTGTTCTCATTAACTAAATTTGGATCGTTATCCAAAACTTCCTTTGCGAGCGACCTTGCTTTTTCAATTATTTTAACATTCATTATATTTGAAAATCGAATTTCATTATAACCAGATTGTCTAATACCAATAAAATCACCTGGCCCTCTTTGTGATAAATCAATTTCTGCTAACTTAAATCCATCATTTGTGTGGACCATGGCTTTCAATCGTTCATTTTCTAAGGCATCTTCATTCTCTGGTATGAGGTAACAATATGATTGAAAATCATTTCTACCAACTCTTCCACGAAGTTGGTGTAATTGAGATAAACCAAAACGATTTGCTCCTTCAATTAACATAATGGTTGCATACGGAATATCAACTCCAACTTCAATTACTGTTGTTGTCACAAGGATCTTAACCAGACCTTTCCGAAAGTTAGTCATCACGTTTTCTTTCTCTTCTGACTTCATTTTCCCATGTAACAATCCAATTGGTATGTCTGGAAATTCTTCTTGGGCTAATCTATTAAATTCATTTACCGCTGCATTCGTTTCAATCGATTCATCATCATCGACTTCAACCCTGGGGTAGACAATGAAAGCTTGTGCTCCACTTTGTGCTTGGGTTCGAATAAATTTGTAAACTTCTTTTCTGTTTTGAGGATTAATGATGGAGGTTTTCACTTCTTTTCTACCTGGAGGCAATTCATCAATGATTGATAAGTCCAGATCTCCATAAATGGTTAATGCAAGTGTTCGAGGTATTGGGGTGGCAGTCATCACCAGCAGGTGAGAACCAGGACCTTTCATCCGGATTTTCTTCCTCTGCATCACGCCAAACCGGTGTTGTTCATCAATCACCACAAATTCTAAGTTTTTGAAATTTACGGGTTCTTCGATGAGTGCATGTGTACCAATTGCTATTTTAATTACTCCTGACTTCAATCCATCAAGAATTTCGCGTTTTTCTTTAACGGGTGTGTCTCCAGAAAGAAAACAAATTTCATTTTGTTCAATAATTTTGTTATTGAGAAGAAATGCCCCAATATTTTTGAAGAGCTGTTCCGCAAGGATCGATGTGGGAGCCAGAACTGCGGATTGAAAACCGTTATTAATAACACCAGCGATGATTAGAGCCGCAACAATCGTTTTTCCAGAACCTACATCCCCTTGTATCAAGCGACTCATAGGAATTCCTGTCCCCAGGTCATTTTGAATATCTTGAACACTTTTCATTTGGGCATTGGTAAGTGAATAAGGCAAATTATTTTTTATAGAAGTGAGAAGGGCTTCATCGAATCTTATAATTTTCGCTTTAGTTCCTTGCCAGGACTTTTTTTGTTGAAGCATGATTAAATGTAGGAAAAAGGTATCCTGAAATGAAAACCTGATTTCAGATTTTTGCATCATTTCAGACGAGCTCGGAAAATGAATATTTTTTAGTGCAGTCTGTAAATCTATAATATTTGCTTTTTCCAGGAATTCTGTTGAAAAGAAATCAGATATTTTGGGGATCCAGAGATTAATTTGGTCCGCAATAATTTTTCTAAGCCATTTTTGGGTTATATTTTTAGTTAAAGAGTAATAAGGATATAAACGATTTAGTGAAATCCAGGAATTGTCTAATTCTATCCATTCGGGATTGTTGAGAACATATCTACCTGAGTACATCTCAACTCTTCCTGAAACCATTATTTTGTCACCTGTTTTTATATTTTTTTCCAAGAAGGGCTGATTGAAAAATGTAACTCTCAAATTGCCAGAATTATCTGTCAGGATAATTTCGGTTATGTGCTGTTTCCCATTATTGAATTTTCTAGAATGAACACCTTTTACCTCGGCAGCAATTGATACTTTTTCTCCAAATTTAAGTTTATCGATGCTTACAAGGTTACTAAAATCCTCATATTTTCTGGGAAAATAATATATCAAATCCTTGATCGTTTGAATCCCTAGTTTTGCTAAAGATTCTGCCCGATATTTTCCTATACCAGGTATTTTAATGACAGGATTTGATAAAGCACTCTCAAGATCATAAATCGGAATTGATTTTTCTACTTGGCGGGTTTCTGAATTTTGAAATTTGGAAATTGCAGATATATTTAATGAGGAACTTTTTCCTTCTATGAGATTCTCAATTGAATGATTATTTGGTTGTAAGTTTGTAATTATTAAAAGAATTTTCTGAATATTATCCTGGCGAGAAGGAAGATCAAGGGTTGGATACTTTTCTAATAATTTGCAAATCTGGTTGACTGAATCCGAAGGAAACCCCTGGGAAATTGCTTCTTGTTTCCAAATGGCACATATTTTGTCCAGTCCCCCAAAAACCGAACGATTATCATATTTTCTTTCGATTTCGAGTTGAAGAAATTTCTTAATTTTCTCAATGGATGTGAACATTAATAAATTTGAAAATTATCCTGAGAGTGAATAAGGTCTTTCAAAAATGATAAGACCCAGTGACTTAGGGCCAAAGATAGCTCCTAAAAATGGATTAATTCTATGTTCACTAAATGGAGTATCAGCAAAATTCTCTTGAACAAACATTTTTAAAACACGATTATCGATTCCCTGGGTATTAATCCCTTTTAGCAATGATATATGTAAAAGGTCGTCATATTCTTCTATAAATTCCTGAAAATAATCCTGGGCATGACGAAAATTTCTTACCTTACATATAGCCTGGGGATATCCTTCTTCCATTGTAAA
>DAOUGX010000601.1:0-2901 GCA_034428855.1 Anaerolineaceae bacterium
CTGAGGATGGGCTGGAACACCCAGGTTGATCGGTAACTGTATAACTGGTGGTATATTGGTCAGCGAAAGAGACTGTCCACCAAAGATAAGCTTCATTCTGACAAACCCAGGCTTCGATGAAATATCCACGGTCGTCGTCTTCAGTCATGCTCACCTGATCCCAGGAGATAGTGACCTGATCACCATTACGGCTTGCGCGCACATTTTGTGGGGGACCATACATGTTTGAGCCGACAGACTGTAAATCAGGAATAATGTAACGAACAGTAGCAAGATCACCAGTCACATCCATCACGGAAGGCGATACCCAACACCAGTAATTAAGTTTATCAAATTTGACATGTAACCATTTTGAGTATGGGAAACGACCTCGCACAGTACCAGTATCTCCAGGATACAAATCGGCTGCGTGTAGATATGCAGTTGAGGGTCCGTATCGGCAATGTGCCTGAGTATGAACTTTAACATCTGGAAAGTCAAAGGTAGGTGTAGGTGAGATTGTGGAGGTCAAAGTGATCGTAGCAGTATTCGTCAGAGTAGAGGTTCTGGTGATGGTTGGTGAATTCGTCACAGTGCGGGTGCTGGAGGAAGAAGGTGAGGGACTGCTTGTATTTGTGTGCTGGGGGGTTTCAGAGATATGGTTCGCTGATTCTGTAACAACTGCACTGGTTTGGGTCACTAATGAACCAGAAAAAGTGCAGGCGCTAAGAATGCATGAAATGAAAATGAGTGAGAACAGACGATTATTCATTTTCTCGATTGTAGCTCATATTTGGGTGAAGAATGTGCTTCTATCAAATTTGTTAAATAAATGTAATAAAAGATGACTTGTTACAACTTAATTCAAACCGAAAATTAATAAGTAAAATTGAGATGAAGAAGGTTATTAGATTTGAAGTAATAAATAAGCCGTCAAGAAAATTTCAAAGTGAGGGAAAATGAAAGAGATACCAGTCCATTCCATTTCTTTAAATGAACCAGATTTTATTGCGAAGCCATATTCCCAATTGACTGAATTGCGGAGAGATCTTCCTATTTTTTACGATCCTGATTATGACCGTGTGTTCTTCAATTTATACTCGGATATCAGTAACATTCTTCGGGATAAACGGTTTGGGCGTGGAATGTTGCACTTATACAGTCGTGATGAACTTGGATGGCCACCACCGGATCCACGGCAATCTCCTTTTCGCCGCTTTCAGGATAATGTCTTTATGGATATGGAAGGAGCTGCCCACACGCGATTACGTGGATTGGTTTCCAAGGTGTTTACACCACGTCAGGTGGAAAGCTTAAGAGGAAAATTAGAAGCCACCACACATTCTTTACTTGATAAAGTTCCAAAACATGCTCCTTTTAATTTCGTTAGTGAAATTGCTGAACCTTTGCCAGTGGCATTAATTGCTGACTTACTGGGTATCCCTGAACCTGTTCGTCCCAATTTGAGACCCTGGTCTTCTGCAATCGTAAAAATGTACGAAATGAACTACTCGGATGAGGATGTTGAAAATGCCAATCGGGCAGCAGATGATTTTATGCAAACAGTACTGGAATTGGCAGAGGAACGTCGTGCACAACCACAGGATGATTTAATCAGTCTACTTTCCACGGTGGAGTTAGATGGGAGTCGCTTAACGGACACTGAACTGGCAGCCACCAGTATCTTCCTATTGAATGCCGGGCATGAAGCCACAGTGAATGGATCTTCATTAGGGTTACTTGCGTTACTGCGCAATGAAGTGGCTTTGATGGAGCTGAAAGAGGCGATTATCAAAGGCGAAGGGGATGCACTATTGAAGACAGCGGTGAATGAATTGCTGCGCTATGATACGCCGCTGCCAATGTTTGAACGATATGCATTGGAAGATATGGAGATCAATGGGTACGAGTTAAAACGTGGTCAGGAAGTAGCATTGATGTATATATCGGGTAATCGGGATGAGGCACGCTTTTCCCAAGCCGATGAGTTGGTTTTAACTCGTTCTGATAATCCTTTGTTGACCTTTGGACTGGGAACGCATTATTGTCTGGGAGCACCATTAGCACGCCTGGAGTTACAGACAGTTTACCGAATTTTGTTTGAGAGAATGCCTAACTTAAAGTTGATGGATGAACCGACATTTTCTGATGGGTTTGTCATTCGGGGGTTGAGAGAATTGTGGGTGAGTTCATAGTTTGTGACTTATCGGTAAACCTTGCCATGCGAAAAAATGTGGACTAAATTATGATACTGGTGCATTATATTTAATTTGAAATCAAAAAAACACTGGTATAACAAATAAAAGGCGGTTCGCTGTAACGGAACCGCCTTTTTATTTACTAAAAAATATTTACACAGGAAACTACAAGAGAATCCTATCCATGTTAACACTCAGAATAGCCGCAGGCGTAGCATTTTCGGCAACCCTCTTCGTTGACAAAAGCGGCTTCTCCACATTCAGGGCATAGGTCACCAATTTGCATCATGTGTTGTGTGGCAGGTACTTCAACCCAGGGTTTATCACCATTTTTGGGTTGATCAGTCTTGGGCATACCAGCCAGGCGTTCTTCGCGTCCCTGGATATAGTCAGTCATAATCTGAGCCAGACCATCGGGTAAAGAGCGCACACGGTTAGGACCAAAGCCGAGCGGCCGACCACCTCCGATACCATTCATCTGGCTGATAACATCTCGCAGGCGTTTGCTGGGTTCGATGGGGGATATCAGACGTAGAATGTAGGAAATCAAACGGGCGATGGCTTCGGAAACAGCAGCAGTATCTGAACCCGCTTTGGCTGAGTTAATAAAGACTTCGAAGGGTTGATAATCACCATTTTCGTTAATAGTAACAAACGCTTTTCCGAGAGGGGTGCCGATTTGATAGGTGAAACCGTTCAGGAAACGTGGGCGAGGTTTTTTACT
>DAOUGX010000602.1:0-2134 GCA_034428855.1 Anaerolineaceae bacterium
CGTGTGTATTGATATAACCTGGCAAACCGCCGAAAAAGAGTTTGCTTGTTAAAAACCTGATCGTCTATCGCAAATTTACTTTGGTACCCGCGCAAAAATTGGATCTCCAGATCAGAAATATCATCCCTGCCAGTCTCATCCCGGATGGCGTCCAACGCCTGAAAAACATCCATTACAAACCAGTGGTACATGGTATCATCAAAATCAATCACACTGCAGCGCTGACTGGTTTCATCATAAAACACATTATCCGGTTCAAAATCATAATGAATCAGCCCATAGTTTTCTTGATCAATTGTCAACTGATCAAATTCACACCGCAGGAATGCCATTTCCTGCAAAGGTTTTTGATCCAACCCCAATTCTCGAAGTGTTTTCTCGATCCAATCGAACACATCTGAATGCGTCCAACGCATCAAACCGGGATTTGAGTATTGTGTGGAAATTGCATGTAATTCTCCCAGGGCAGCTCCATAAGCAATCATGATTTCTGAACCAAAATCAGTCTGACTGATTTGTTTCCCCCGCACTCCTTTGAAAACACTGGCCACGTACTCTCCCCAGGGTGTTTGTTTTTTGACCAGTTCTGCTCCTGTTCTGGAAGGCATTACCTCCAAAGCCGGGTACCCCTGATGATTTAAGAATTTTAAAAATGCCAGCTCAGCCTGTACTGATTCCTCCTTTTTTTCTGGTAGCGGGCCAAAGCGCAAAAAACATAGATCACCATTTTTTCGGAATGGATAAATAGCATTGGCCGAAATCCGAAAATGTTGAAACAGCACTTCAGAACCGGCCTCAAATTCCCAATTCTTCAATAACATCAACGCCAGGTCGGGATTATTAAATAAATATCTGAATTTCAACATAATGTTTTTGATTCCTTTTTGTCAGGTTAAGTACATTTATAAGATAACAATATTTGCACCTCCTGTCACCCGCCATAAGGGTAATTAATTCTGGTGCATTGTCGTCTGCCCTTTTAGGTACACTTTAGGATAAGCCATCAAACTTACACCCGAGAAGAAAACAAGAATAATTATGGTGGCAGGAGTGATTTATACCAACCCTGATTTTTCATCTAAATACAAGGTGCAATGCACTTTTGTATCCAAATTAATAAAATTACAACTGCAAATCTGACCCGTGATAATCCCCAAGTGCAATGCACCCTCACTTTCAAATGTCGAATTTGCCTTTAGCCTTTTGCCTTTAACCTACTCCAACATATACCCAAAACCACGTACCGTTACAATAAATTTCGGGTGGGCAGGATCTTCTTCCAGTTTGCTGCGTAAAGACCAGACATAGCGACGTAATACGGTTGAGCCTTCCTGCCGGTATTCACCCCACATTTGCTTGGTCAGCTCTTCCTCAGACACTGCTTTTCCGTGCCGGCGTGCCAAAACCTCCAGCAAGCGAAATTCGGTGGGTGTCAAATCCACCAGTCTGCTATCGAGGCGTACTTCACGTCGGTTAAGATCAATCATCAGATCATCCACAATCAAGATATTTTCCAGGGTACCGGTACCTCTGCGTGTCCGATTTAAAACTGCATTGATTCGTGCCAGTAATTCTGCATAGCTGAAAGGCTTGGTTATGTAATCATCCACCCCCAGGGTAAAACCCCGCAGTTTATCCGCTTCCGACGTTTTCCGGGAAAGAATAATGATCGGAATTGATGAAATCTCTCGTAAACGGGCAATTACCTCCCACCCGTCCATGCCTGGTAAATCCACTTCAATAATCACCAGATGTGGGTGTTCACTGAAGGCTTTCCGCATGGTTTCCTGCCCATTGGAAGCCAGGATCACCCGATATACTTTCAGCAGGTGTTCTGCCAGCATGGTCTGTAATGGAATATCATTGTCAACGAGTAAGATCTTACTGCTCATGGTTATTTCCCTCAAGTTAGATCATTAGTGCGTAATCCATCTGGAGTATAAAACTACGAATGAATTTGATGGATGTAGTCTATCTCCGATCAAAACATATTGTTCATATTACCATACTATCTTGACTCATCTTGGTTTTTCTGTCATAATATAGAACAATTATTCTATATTATGACACATATTTTACTGATTTTCAACGATCAATCCATGTTGACCTTTGAAGAGGATCAACCCGCTTTACT
>DAOUGX010000603.1:0-3193 GCA_034428855.1 Anaerolineaceae bacterium
TCATTTGAAAAGATAAAATCATCACATAAAGCATTGTTTGTAACCATGATTGGAGGTGAATAATCGCTCAAATTAAGGAAAAAGAGCGTATCATTCCTGTTGTATTGGATGTAATTCTCCTTTGAGAATGACCCATGGGTGTCTACAAATCGATCTCCACCCAGGCAATAACCAGCAAATTTTCCGCTGGCAGAGAAATAAAAGGCCTGAATATCACCAATAAGGTCAAATCGCCTTACTCTTTCACCATCCTGCAGTCGAATTTGGGTTAGTTTTTTTTGATCAATCACAAATGCAAAAACATTATCCGGGCTTATACGTAAAAAACATGAATTCTTACCGTACGAACCATTAATTGGAATATTTTTCAGACAATTTAACGATTCAGCATCGAATATCGATAACAATAGTCTGCTCACCATCAAAATTTTTCTACCATCAGAGGTTAATTGGATGTCAGCATGGGTTATATTTCCATCAACCTGAACTTGTTGAATCACATTCCCTGTCTTTGCATCTATCCGTTTTAAGGTTAATTGAGGTGCATTGGATTCGGTTCCTAAAATTAGGATCGTATTACCATCGGATGTTGGTATTGCATTAACGATATAGTGGTTTGTGGTTTTGAAAGAATTCTGTAATTCCGATTCGGGTTTATTAAATCGATAAGTCACAGGTTTAAGCCATGTTTTTTTCATCCAGGAATTGGCTTGTATGAGTAAATCCTGAATCATTGGTTGATCCTGGTCTCCTAACCGGGCATATAATTGTTCTGCAAATTGATCTGGATCTGCATTAAGATTATGCAGAGAAAGTATGATTGCTCTCTCTATCAGGGTCATGTCCTTTAAAGTGCTTTCAGCCAAATGAAGAGAAGGTAATTTCCTCAATTTCAAATCATCAAGAAGCAACACAGCCCCCAAACTCATAACTTTGGCTTTGAGGAAATCAAATTGGGTAAGGATTGTTGTGAATTCCTGGCTTCGGGCTGCCATTGCCAGATGGTAAGGGTATTCAGACACTTTTCGTACTGTTGGATTATTTTTATCTTCATCCAGCCATGTTGGTAAGGCTGCGAAATAATCAGCCAACTTGCCATGCCAATCTTTAATACTGAACAAATGTTTGTACCGTTCCAAAACTGCAAGTTGAAAAGTCTCGTAAAAATAATCAAAACGACCGTCACGATGTGCCATAAATGGTCGGACTTGTCTCAGAAAATGAAAAACTGTATTACAAACTTCCTCACGGATGGTTGTATTTGGTTCTAAACCCATCGACCTTATCAAGATTTCTGTCAATTCTCCCGCAGAAAGTCCCTTCCTGGCATAAGCAAGCACGCCAAAAATTAATGGGACCGCTTGTCCTGGGTTGATCGTTGTTGATGCGGGATCTTCCTCCAGGCGTTTTAAGACCGCATTAAAAGCTGAAAACGGTGTACTACCAAAATCATTTTTTATCTTTTCCCCTAAATTAGCGAAGGCACCAAATACGCGTAATTCAGAAAGGGCGATTTTAAGAAAGAGCGGGTTCTCAGCCCCTTCAGATTGGATTAATGCATGTATGTACACTTCATCTAAATCTTTCAGGTATTGAGATAGGTAGGTTTTTACTAATTGGCGGCGGTCATTTAAATTTGAAAATGCTTTTAGTTCATTAAGAATAATTTGCCCTGTTTTCTGAGAGATCAATGTTTCTGTATCAAAGTCACCACGTTTTAGGCTGATAATGAATTTAATATTTTCTGGTAATTGCCAGGGCAACCATGCTAAATCTGAGAGACGTCCTTCAAGCTGGTTAATTGCATCCAATACTATGATCGTTTTTCCTTTTTGACCGATTTTGGCGAGATACTTTCCAAAATCTTGCCTCAACATTGCAGGATTACCGGGAAGTGGTTCAGTTAATTTGCCGGTTGTTTCTTTAATTTCACCTAATAACAACGAAAGAAGGGAATCCACATTACTGGAACGATCACTTTGTCCAATAAATCGATAATGGATTGTTGTTTTTGAACTCGCCCCGATTTGATTTTCTAAGCGATCCAGCCAATTTGCCAGCAGGGTAGATTTTCCCATACCTCCTTGGGCTGTCAATACAAATACCTGCTTGCTGTCTCCCTGGATATATTCATCCAAATATTGGAAATCATTCCCCCTTTCAATGAAACCTTCCTTGCACACCTGTAAAAACTGCTCCTGTTGGTCCAGTTCTTTTTGCAATTCACTACTCTGGATAGCTTCCATATGTGTCGGGTAGCGTGCCATGATCGCTTTTTTCAAGTCAGCCAGAACAACTTCTTTCAGTGAAACATTGTCAACTAAAAAATTATCCAAACGTCCAGTTGAGCGTTTTTTATTAAAAACTTGCGCTTTTTCAATTTCTCTTGGATCAACGATCTGATCTCCACTAACCTGCACACCTACATCAATCCAACGATTTTTCCAACGTTTCTGGTTTTCTGGCACAAGCGAAGGACATTGTATGGGCCAAATTAATTCAGGAGATATTGCATCTGAATTCCATCGAGTTTGATATTTGTGAAGTGGAATCTGTTTTTTTGAACAAAGTTCAGGAATTTCAATTTCACGCCATTTTTGCAAAACCGAATCTGCCAACTTTCTTTCATCCAGGGGTAATGCTTCATTGGTAAATATCTGACGATGATCCTGGAAATCTTCCGGGATATCCTGAAGATACGAAGGATCGCGCAAATAGAAAAAAGCATGTTCGACAGGATCATAATATTCGGGGCCATGTTCTTTTGTTTGCTGGGATCGATGGAAAGGGTTAATCAACGCATGTATTATTTCCATTTCCGTTACCGATGTTGTACCAATAACTTTTTCCAGGTCCGGAAAACTATTTGGTGCCAATGTCGAAGAGGAAATATCATCCCTTTGTGGAACCCATCCACGTCGTTGACCCAGCAAACAAATAAAGAAGGGACGGGCATCATCAATGCGTTTCATACACACATCAACCACGTTTTTATTCTTTGTATCTTCTTCTTTTACACCCCAGCGTAAATCGATATCAACCAGGTTAAGTTTTCGTAACTCACACCATTCACGTAATTCTGGAAATACTTGCTTCACCAAATAATCACGCTCAGCGTGCATATCTTCAAATGTAGAACTGATAAATATTCGAACCGTTTCCCATTGCGTAGTCATAGAATACCTTTCAGTAA
>DAOUGX010000604.1:0-2024 GCA_034428855.1 Anaerolineaceae bacterium
GTATTTTTAATGATCAGTATGGTCACAGATTCAATTGCCGGAGAAAGAGAACGAAATACGCTGGAAACGTTATTAGCCAGTCGCTTATCGGATCGGGCAATTTTATTTGGAAAAATTGCCGGTGCTGTAGTGTATGGCTGGTCCATTTCTATCATCGGAAACCTGTTGGCTGTCATAACCATTAACCTGCGTTTTTCCAATGGAAGTTTCCAGTTCTATCCACTTAACCTGTTTTTGGTATTACTCTTTTTACCCCTGGCAATTGGAATATTAATGAGTAGCCTGGGTGTGCTCGTTTCTCTCAATGCACCAACTGCCCGTGCAGCTTATCAAAAACTCAGCCTGGCTATGTTGGCCCTCTGGTTTCTGCCCATGATCTTTATGAATGTGGCTCCGGAGAGTATGAAAATTCAGGTTAACCAATTCTTCAATACAACCAATTTGGTTCAATTAGCAGGGATTGGAATTGGGGTCCTGGTGATTCTCAATATTGTATTAATCCGGATTGCGATGCAAAAATTTCAACGCACCCGCTTGATTCTGGACTGATACAGCAGGTAGTGGAACGAATTCACTCTTGACAAGCCTCTTCTTTTGAGCATAATTATGATTACATTATTTAAATTCCGTTATCAGCCATGACGGAGGAAAGTAGTGCGGCAAAAGTTGACAGGAAAGCCTGGGCGAAGACTGAAACCCAAGCGCAATGGAAACCGCAGGAAGTTCCCTCCCGAGCTGCTCCGGTGAACGTTCACCAGAACCATTAGTTGGAGCCGGATCGCTACCGTTACCAGGCAACCTGATCGCACGATTGATATTGATGCTGTCGGGGTTGAGTGCACCAGAAATGGTGAATGTGGGTGGTACCACGGGTAAATTTCGCCCGTCCCTGGTTGGGACGGGTTATTTTTTTTGCAGGAGGTTTTATGTCAGAAAAACCAATGATCCTAGAAGAACTGGAACAGGTAAAGCAAAAAGCTCTGGCCATGCTGGCTGAAATCCAGGATGAAGAAGCATTACAGGCCTGGAAACGAGATTATCTGGGAAAAACATCACTGGTGATGTCCGCTTTTAGCACGATTGGTCAACAAGCCAAAGAATTTCGTCCATTGGTTGGGCAGGTTGCCAATCAGGTCAAACAGGCTTTGGAAACTGCATGGGACGAACGCGCCAGAATTGTCTCCGAAGCTGCACTCTCCAGAAAATTGGCTGAAGAACGCCTGGATGTGACCTTGCCGGGGAGACAACCGATTTCCGGTGGTTTACACCCCCAGACCCTGGTTTTACGTCGGATTTTTGCCATTTTTGCAGAGATGGGTTTTCAGGTGTACCGCTCTCGGGATGTGGAAAGTGATGAATATAACTTTGAATTACTCAACATCCCTGCCCATCATCCCGCCCGGGAAATGTGGGACACGTTCCACATTGACCAACCTGGTGTAGTATTACGAACGCATACATCTCCTGGTCAGATCCGGGTCATGCGTGAGCAAGCACCAAATCCCATCCGGGTGATCTTACCCGGTATGTGTTATCGCTATGAGCAGATCAGTTCTCGTTCCGAGATTCAGTTCAACCAGGTGGAAGTCCTGGCTGTCGGTAAAAATATCACCTTTGGAGATATGAAAGGTACACTGAACGGATTCGTGCGGCGCCTGTTTAATGCAGATGTTCGCACCCGCTTGCGGCCTTCCTACTTTCCATTCACTGAACCCAGTGCAGAAATGGATGTAGAGTGTTTTGTCTGTGGTGGTAAAGGATGCTCGGTTTGCAAAGGCAGTGGTTGGCTTGAGATTATGGGATGTGGTATTGTACATCCCACCGTGCTGAAAAATGGTGGTTATGATCCCGAGGTCTATTCTGGTTTTGCAGCCGGGATGGGGCCGGAACGTATCAGTATGCTTTTGCATAAAATTGAAGACATTCGTTACTTCTGGGGGAACGATGCCCGTTTCCTGGAGCAATTCTAACCATTGATAAATGATATTTGGAGAATAGAAAAATATGAAGATACCTCTTTCATG
>DAOUGX010000605.1:0-2383 GCA_034428855.1 Anaerolineaceae bacterium
GAATTCAAGCACTTGAAAGTAATTCTCTGACAGCATCCGGCGCATTTCATTTTCATTGAAATACTGGTAGCTTTCATGCCGTTCCCGTTCCCAGAGAGGTTTACCCAAAAAGATGATTTTGGTGACGTAGCGGGTGAAATCGCGCATTGAGAGGGTAACTGAATTATTATTCTCCTGCCTGTACTGGATTTGGAATGGGTGATATTCGCGTGCAAAGGTCTGGAATTTATCCGATGCTTCACGATTCTGAAACTGGATCTGAACGGTCGTATCTGGCGGGAAATTGGGTTCTAATCCATCGAAGAGAATCAGATATCCTCCCGGTTTGAGCGTTTGAACGAGAGAGGAAAAACTGGATTTTAGATTGGCTTTGCCTTTTGGGCTGTCAATCTCACCTAAAACAGGATCATAAGCATCTGAATACACATGGTGCAGGGCATTCACCAGCAACAGGAGATCGAATTGACCCAGCGTCTGCAGCAGTTTATGGTCGGTAAAATCCCCGGATTCAAATCGAATCCCGGGATAATTTTTTCGAGCTACAGCGAGTGCTTTACCATCACGATCTATCCCGACACTGGCGTTGTCTGCTCCAGGGCTGCCGTGAGCTTCCACCAATGAGCCAAGGATCTGTCCTTCGCCACAACCAGCTTCAAGGATCCTGGCAGGTAAATGGGTATCCCGAATTAATCGGGACGCCTGCAAAATCACTTCCGCTTTACCTTGCCCCTGCAGGTATTGTAAACGGGTTTCCCAGTAGAAGTCCCAGAATGGATCGCTGTTCATGGGTTTATTTTAATAGTAAATGGATAAGTTTTGGAGTTCACGAGTTCATAAGTTCATAAGTTCATGAGATGAACTATTCACAGATTAGGTATAGTGACAGTTGCTTTATCCATAACGATTTTTATGAATCTTTTGCCTGATCCACGCCAGATATGCCCCGATGCCTCCAGAAAACAACAGGAACAGGATTACTTGAATGGTATCTCCAACCGTCAATGATCGGTATGTTAATCCAAGTGCAATTAATGTAGCCAAAAAGGCTGTGATGAATAGAATGAGTGATACCGATACAGCCCTGACAACGTTATTGTTCCTGTTTTCAATGCTTTGTTGATCACTGAAGGCTTCCGGACGTTCAGTGAAATATTCTTTGCGCCAGATAAAACAGCTGGCCATGATACCCACGAATTCCCAGCCGAATTGTTCGAAAGTAGGTCGATAATCCTTTTTGGGATGGGTCTGGACATCGTATACATATCGATAACGTTTTGGCGCGGATTTCGTGAACTCCAGGCGCACACTGCTCCATTGTCCAATCTGGTTAATATTCCACCCCTGTAATGCCATCGCCTCCAGCCAGTTCTCATAATCCGCTGGTAAAATGTGCTTGAAGGCGGAAAACCAAACCACTTTTTTTGTGTTCATAATAGTCCTGCCAGATTCTGATAAATTTCCTGAATACGCAATGCTTCTTCTTTGAGAATCAACCTGCCTGTATCAGTGATGAGATAGAATTTTTTTCGATCCTCTTCCCGGGTGGAAACAATCAAGCCATCTCCCTCGAGCTTGCTTAAGCTTTGATAGAGCGTTCCTGCTCCGAGAACGATTCTTGTTTGAGTAAGCTGCATAACATGCTGCATAATTCCATACCCATGTCGTTCTTCCAGAAGAGACAGCAAGATGTAGAGCATGGTTTCACTCATGGGAATAAATCGTTTTCGGACTTTATCTAAATTCAAAGCGATATCCTTTCTCTTTAATCACAACGCGCTATATCACGATATGATATATAATACATCACGACGTGATATATGTCAAGAGGGGAAGTAATGCTGATGGCTTAAAGCTGAAAGTTTAAAAAAGAGTGTACAAAGATTATACAAATTTTTGTTGAGGATTGATTTGTGCGAGAAAATTATAGGTGAAAAGGATGTAAGATATGAAGATTTTTACAAATACATTTCGGGTGAACGCACCTATTCAGGCAGTAGCAGATTTTCATAGCAGCACCACTGCTCTTAAACGCCTGACGCCCTTCCCGGTGATTGTTCAGATTCACCACCTGGAACCATTGTCGGAAGGCTCCATGGCAGCATTCACGATGTGGTTTGGTCCATTCCCGGTTAGCTGGGTCGCCCGGCATGTGAATGTTGACAGGCTCAAAGGTTTCACCGACATTCAGGATAATGGTCCGATGTTATTCTGGAAACATACGCATTCCTTTATTGCGGTGTCAGATGCGGTCACAGAAGTTCGTGATCAGATTGAATTTGAGTACCAACCTGATTGGAAGTATCTGTGGACCCGCCTGATTTATGCGCCCATCATGTTGCGCTTTTTGTTCCTCTACCGCTCCTGGGTGACGAGACGAGCAGTT
>DAOUGX010000606.1:0-2915 GCA_034428855.1 Anaerolineaceae bacterium
GGCAAAAAACCACCTTCTGTGCCAATTTGAATCCAATCCGGACCTTCTGTACCAGCCATCGGAGTTGGGAAAATGGTTGAGTCCTCTAAAGCACCAGCAACCTCATCCGGGTTGAGCAATACTTCTGTACAGGCGACACCTGTCGGCGAGGGTTCTGGTTTCAAATTAGACGAATCACAGAAATCACCATTTGCATCGACAGCTTTGTAGAATGATAAATTAAAGAAACGATCGTTGGCACCGTTTAGGATTCGAAAACGATAAGATTTAGGATCGACTGTTAGTGTTGGATAAACCGTACCATTGACGACGGGTGTATCCATGAAAGCTTCCATGCCCATCGAATTTAAAGGCACACCTGGCATCAACGGAGGTTCACACCACTGCTCATCCGGATTACAATCATCATCATAATATGGGTTTGGTACTGGTGGGTATTCGATGTTGGATGTTGGCGGCCAGAACCAGGGTCCGTACGCCCACCGTCCAAATTGGTTTACACCTGAGCTATCTCCTGGATTTTGTGCTGGAGAATAAACATGAGGTAACCATAAATTACCAGGTCCTCCCCAACGATTTTCATCCCAGGTTTCATCCGAAAGAGAGAGTTGTTTTGCACCAGGAACAAAGGTTTTATCCTGAACGACCAGTGGAATGGTACTTTCCGGTCCGGGAATCAATCCTTGCTCAACTAATACCTGTTCTGTTTCATCGGTGATGAGATAAGGTGCAACTTCACCTGCATACACGTTCAAGCGGGTGATACCCCAGGCATGGTCATGGTAGAACATCAAACGGGCAGATTGTTGATTCGTGTAATAAAAAGTCATCACACCATCGTCGGGATCTCCACTATCATCCATATCTGGGACTGGTTGTACACTCACTCCCTGTGGATAAGGCGTATTTTCATTTGCTGGAGTGATCCACTGGTGCGGGGTTCCATCACTGATCCAGGGAGAAATACCTCCATGGAGATGTAACGTCGCCCGATTCTCCGTATAACAACCTTCCAATTTAGGAATGCGATTGCCATCACCATCATAAGCAACCCCACACATTGGATTCAATGGATCCATTTCTTCCATGTCATAGAGTTCAGAACCCATCCCAGCACCCATCACTGTAGTATCAACCGGCAAAAATAAATCGCCATCGATACCCGTGGGCAACAAATTATAGAACTTAATTCTGACAGGTCTGTCTTTCGTTGCAATAATGGTCGGCCCGAGGTAATTGGGTGGAGTTACACCGAAAAATCCATCAAGCACTACTTCAGTCCCGTCTAACAGAGTGTTCGTTAATTGCACGGGAGCGTCGACTACCAAGGGATCAATAACATTTGTCGAAAGTTGAACATATCCTCTGAGCATTGTGGGTGGTAAATCGGAATGCAATTGTTCTTTATATTGAACCAGCGCAATTTCATAATAATCCGATCCGGGATATGTTTCTGTATCTGGAACTCCAATTGGCAGGTATTGCCCAAGAGATGAGGTGCCTTCACAAGGACCTGTACTCGGATCGCAAAATACTGCTAACTCATCTACAAATTTTCTGATACCTCCAGAATATTCAGCATGGTTACCAGTATCTGTAAATGGATTTTCCAATAAATAATGAGCTGAAGCATTCTGAACAATCTTTTGTCCTAGTTCTACAGCCAATTCACTGGAACTGCGAAAATGCATTCCTCCCCAGGTTCGGGCATTGATGATTTCTGAACGTAATTCTTCGGCTGTCGAATAATGTCTTGTCGATCCTGTTACCAGACTATCAAGATCAATTTCGATTTGGTCAGTTCCAAAAAACACCGTGTACAATTCAGCCTGGGCAGAAATAAAGGATCCATGTCCAGCAACGTATTCAGGGAAATTTGGAGTTGCTAATGCTGGTATCCAGGTTGGGTCAGCTTCTGTAGCATCATTACCATCTGTATCCGCTCGTTGAATGGCAGTTACTGGCCTCCAGAAGTTGTAGAAGTATTTCGAATCAAATGTGGCAATTAAACTATCGGTTGCAACCATATTCCCCATAGCCATCAAACGTGCAGTATCGAGTAAATTCAAGCTTCGATCCGCGGCTACTTTGCGATAAGAAGCATTCGTCTGAATTACCATATTGGTAGTCCAGAATTTAGCAATTTCAGTTTGTTCAGGAGTTCGGGTCAAACTGGTTAATCCACCAACATCTTTAACCTCATTTAAATCCGCTGCGTACTCCGGGCTGTCAAGAGCAGGTGGAGGTGCCGGCCGAAACTCATCCGCTTCATTTCTCAAAAATGGCTTCAACTTTGCCATCCATGGATCAACGGGAGGTATTGGCATTGTGGGTTCCCATACACCCGGACCAGGATCAGGCAACGTGTAGGTGTCTGCAGCTAATAATCCATCATTCTCACGCAAGGCAATGATATCTGCAGCAGCCTGTTCGCCAATCTCAATTCCTGCGCTTTTATCAGGTCCATCCGGAATCACAGCCAAAGATTCAGCATATTTTACAGGTAAGGTCTCATCATCGGGCAGATAATGAGATAACACTTTATAAGCCGCGGTAGCGACCGCCGCTTCCCGGATAGCTGTATTATCAGCCACTCTGGTTAATGGTTCCTTAATGACAGGTGTGGCGTCAGGATTATCACTAACCATAAATGGCAAGAAAAATTGATAAGTTGGATTGGCATCATAAAGATAATACCCCCCTTCAATGGTCACCAGGGCATTATAGACCGCCGCCTGTGTGTATGCTAAATACACAAAAGCAGTCGACATGGAAATATCACCCATAGGCATGGGCATACCTGCCATTGGAGTAGGCTGGAGGATTTCCTGGGCTATCTGGTTCCAATCTGAAACAATATTCCCGGGTAATGGACTATTTGCATAATTCGGGTGGCTAAAATAGCGTGGAACCGG
>DAOUGX010000607.1:0-4037 GCA_034428855.1 Anaerolineaceae bacterium
TACCATCCAAGACGATTCTTATTTCGCGATTTCTTTCCGGATTTTCGCCAGGATAAATCATCTTCATTCACATCTGCATCTTCATGTCGATGTTTATTTTTTCTTTCATGTTTTTTGGCTGCTTCCTGTTTATCACTATCAAACCAGATTGGCACTGGACTTGCGAATGTGTAAAGATCAAAGATCAACGGATCAGTCATCACAACAGCCAATAACTCCTGGCATTTGGGACAAACTGTATTTTGCCCTAATTGGAAGTCTTCTTCAAATTGAATATCCTCACCACAAGCAGGGCAGACTGCAAGGTACATAATAAAAACTCCTGGAATTCATAACAAATAAAATAACATCAAAAGAAGTAAAAACCTCTTATTAATTTAAACGATTTAATAAATAATGTATGAAAAGAAGCTTTGGTATTTGCAATAATTTTATTCCTTTGACCTCAACAATAAATCTATTTACATTAATGGAACATTAAATTAAATAGATTCTACAACAAGCTTTCCAGACTGACAATATTAATTAGGCGATTTATAGAAAACATTTTCCGTATCTGGATCGTAATTTTTTGTGATTATTTTTAAATAAATTCATAAACATATTTTTTAATAACGTGCGATAATAACTAAAAATAAAATAAAAAAGGACGGTGGATTCGAAACAAAAATGAAAAAATTAAAGGTTGCCTTGCTGGCGAATGCCAAAGAAAATGCACCAAAATTTGAAGGTTTCTCTGAAGATCAGTGGGCTGATCTGGATTCAACAAAAACAATAATGGCAATTGTAGAGGCAATTAAGTCTGGGGGTCATGATTGCGAGTTTTTAGAAGGCAACATTTCCTTGGTTGAAAATTTAGGTAAATATCAACCTGATATTTGTTTCAATATCTGCGAAGGACATTTTGGAGATGGCCGTGAAGCGCAAGTACCGGCTATTTTAGAAATGATGCGAATTCCTTATACCGGTTCGAAAGTGTTAACCCTGGCACTCACCCTGGATAAACCGATGACCAAGCGGATCCTTTTTTGGCACGAATTACCTACTCCGGAATTTCAGGTTTTTGAACGGGTCGATGAACCTTTAAATGATGATTTGCGATTCCCATTATTTGTAAAACCCAGCCGTGAAGGAACTGGAATGGGTGTCAGTGGTAAATCAATCGTAAATGATGAAAAAGAATTACGAGAACAAATAGACGAAATTTTTAAACGCTATAAACAACCAGCATTAGCGGAACGTTATATTCAAGGTCGTGAAGTTACCGTAGGGTTGGTTGGTAATTTAATTGGTCCTGCTGCCAGACGCTTACCATATGATGAAGATTTACCCCGTATCCAACAAGGTTTACACTTTTTCCCGCCAATGGAAGTAGATCTGGAACCATTCAAAGACTCCGATGTGGTGTATAGCAATCGCCTCAAAGTCGATTTAGCCGACCAGTTAAACTATGTCTGTCCTGCACCTTTAGAAGAATCGATGATCGCAGATCTGAACTGGTATGCTGCAGCTGTATTCCGCGTTACTGGAGCTCTGGATGTATCACGTGTCGATTTTCGTCTGGATGCAAGTAACAATTGGAAGCCTTACATCCTGGAAATCAATCCATTGCCTGGTCTATCACCTGGGATTTCTGACATAGTAATTGAAGCAGCTGCTGAAGGCATCGATCATCATGAACTGGTGAACATGATTCTTGATACTGCCATGAAACGCTATAAGATTAAAAAACCAACTTATATCAGTCATTAGTTTTTCAAAAGTGGAGAATTAATAAATTTTCCACTTTTTTTATTTCTTTTCTTTCTCGGCAAATTGTGTTTGAAATAGATGTGCATACAATCCATTCATTTCCAGTAGTTCAGAATGGGTGCCAGCTTCAACAATTCTTCCACGATCGATCACCAGGATCTGGTCAGCTGCCAAAATGGTACTCAATCGATGCGCGATGACAATACTGGTTCTGCCCTTCATTACTCTTTTTAAGGCTTCCTGAATTAATGCTTCTGATTCACTATCCAGATGACTGGTGGCCTCATCTAAAATCAAAATTCTTGGATCCTTAAGGATCACTCTGGCGAGAGCTATCCTTTGTTTTTCCCCACCACTCAAGCGATATCCCCGTTCACCCACGATCGTATCGTAACCATTAGGTAATCCCATAATGAAATCATGAATATTCGCGGTACGAGCTGCTTTTTCCAGATCGTCCTGGCTGGCATCTAAATTTGCATAGGTCAGATTGGTTCGAATAGAATCATGGAACAGGTAGGTTTCCTGTGTGACCATTCCAATTTGATCACTAAGAGAATCCAGTGTGACATCTCGCAAATCCATATCATCGATTAAAACCCTACCTGCATTCGGATCATATAATCTTGGAATCAAATAAGTCAATGTGGTTTTCCCGGCTCCGGAAGGTCCCACTAATGCAATAAGATTCCCTGGTTTTGCCTGGAAAGTAATATCTTCCAGTGCGGTTACCCTGGCCTGAGAAGTAGCCTGGTTTGCTCCATTGTCCTGTTCGTTGTCTTTTTCCTGATCGGATAACACAGCATTGATGGTGTCCACCCGACCAAAACGTCGGACATCTGACAATCCTCCTGAATAATCATCGTAGCGAAAAAAAACATTTTCAAATGAAAGTTCACCTTTGATATTACTTAACACAATGGCATTGTCTTTTTCAGGGATATCACGGGGTAAATCGATTACCTCAAATACTCGTTCAAAACTAACCATCGAAGTGGCAAACTCAACCGGTGCATTTGCCAGACCTTCCAATGAGGAGTACAGACTTGTTAAATAAGCGCCAAAAGCAACAATCGTTCCAATGGTTAAAGCATCCAGAATCACCAGGTACCCGCCCAATCCATAAACCAGAGCTGAACCGATTGCACTTACCAAACCAATAATCACAAAAAATGATACGCCAATAACAGCACGTCGAATGCCAATATCACGTACCTGCCCTGCCCGTTGCTGAAAACGATTAACCTCTGTCTTCTGACGACCAAACAATTTGACCAATATTGCACCACCAATATTGAGAGTCTCATTCATCATGGCGTTCATACGCGCATTGATATCCATGGCTTCATGGGCAATTTCACGTAAAACGTTTGCCAGGCGTTTTGTAATGATCAGAAAAACCGGCATGATAATGATGCTAACCAATGTTAATCGCCATTCAAGATTAAAAAGAACAATTAAGATAGCTATTGCCTGGATGATGTTAGTTACCAAATTGACAATGGTGTTGCTGATAGCATTTTGGGCACCGATCACATCATTGTTCAAACGGCTGATTAATTCTCCTAAGCGGGTATGTTTGAAAAAGTGTAAGCTCATGCTTTGCAGGCGGGCGTACAATGCCACTCTTAAATCATAGATTACGCCTTCTCCCACCATGGCATTCAAACGACGTTGGATAATCCCTAAGGCACCTTTTAGAATGGGTACTACCAATAAAGCAAAAGCTAAAAATACCAGCTTGTTCAGATCCTTTTCAGGTAATGTTTTATCGATTAACTCTCGTAATATCAGAGGTGAAATTAATCCTAAAGCGGAAGTTAACAGAATTAAGACAAGCATGCCCATGATATGGAATCGATATGGTTTGGCATAATCCAGCACTCGTTTTAATAAAGTTTTGGATACTTTTGGTGTCGTTTTTGACGACTGTATAAATTGAAACCAATTTTGATGACTCATTCCCATAATTCAACCTTCCAAATTTAGATGACACCCCTGTCACACCATAAAGGGTATCCGACTCGAGAACCAAAAAACCATCCATGATTATACAATGCTTTTCTACACGCTTTATGTGAGCGCTTGTTTGTCCTCTTTTTTTCAGTACATCCATCCCGAAACGATGTGACATACAATCATTTTATTTTTAAACCAACGGCATATAATTCAATCTATATTGAAGTATTTTGAGGTCAAATGAAATCCAATGAAGAAATAATAAGATTAATCAATTCATTGGGCAATCCAAACCGCTTGAAATTATTAAACCTGCTCATGACAGG
>DAOUGX010000608.1:0-3228 GCA_034428855.1 Anaerolineaceae bacterium
GTACTCGTCAGCGATGGAAGCAACAGCGCTGGCTTTGATGGGAAAAAAGATGAAGGCCGCGCAGCTCGTTTACGGGGATGAGGTCGGAGGTGCGATTGTTCCAGAGGAGGAAGGCGACTTTCTCACTCAACTTGCTCGTGATGTTCTAGAGGGCGCGAAGCTCTCTGACTTACAAACCTTGTTTGCTGATGACCTGCAGGTCAGCCACAATCCAATGGGCAGCCTGACGACTCCGAGTGCAGTAATTATTCCTGGTCCGAAAGTGATGACCTGGGATGATTGGGTGAGCCAGAAGACGGTGGTAGTCAGGCGGACAAGGAGAAAGGAGGTAGTACCGGAGGGGCAGATGGGATTTGGAATATAAAATTGTTGCAGCCCTAGAGAAATCTAGGGCTGTAGCTTTTTTCAAGTAATCTTTCTCTAAATGAGCACAACTTACCATATCAAAATAAATAAACAATAACCTATGAGGGCACCAAGGTAAGCGAATAACAATGTGAATGACACACGATTTGCCCAAAGATCATATTTATTCAAACGAAGGAAAAATTTGTTTTTGTAGAAGTTATGTACTTGTAGAAGATAGAGCTGTTGAATATTATCCTGGAGTTCCTTATCTATCGTTTCATTTGCATAACTATCCACAAAAAAGTGGAGCCCTTCTAAATACGGAAGCAAATTTTTTTGATTCTCCTTTTCTTTTTGAAAGGGATTGGGGTTGATTGATTTAATAAAAGGATTGGCATGGTAAAACCATTTCCATTTATTGCCATATCCCGAATTGTTGAATGGGTATTTGAATCCTGACTGAGCTTGATATTCGTGTAATTTTGCAATGGCAAAAATGATTTGGATACCAAATATGATTAATGCGGGATAAAGAATAATCCAAGTTAATTTTGCGGCAATTAACAATCCTGAAGCAGCAATAAGGATGGTCAGTGTTTGCCAAGACGACTCAACAAGTCGAGTTCGTCTTGATTCAATCTGGTCTGTAAGCTGGTTGTAATATGAAATCATCTTTTTTATATCTTCATTGATTTTTATTTTCTGATCCTTATCCAAGCTATTCAGCTTAGACAAGTCGTTTTTAATTTTCTCAGACATGTTTTCAAATACAGGCTCAGAATTTCTCTTGTGTTGAGAGAAGAGTTTATTGATAAGAGAAATGAGGTATTTAATTCGATTTGTAATATACACAATTGCCCTCTTCATCAAAATCTCCTTTCCATTCAACACCCAGGAAGGCATCGGGGGCATTTGTTGTGCCAGGCCGATTCCATTTATCTTTAAGATAATTATAAATTGTGTTATCCCCAGAAATCCTCGAGTGAGAATTGATATACATACGTATACTTTGAGACGGGATCATCTCCTGAACAGCTTTGTTAAATATTATAACATTTGTTCTAGTATTTCTGATCCAATTAGAAAAATTGTTATGATTCCAATTAGAAAATCCTTCAATTTTGTCTAGGCCACAACAACAATCTGTGTCACCTAAATGATTTAAACCATAATCACCTGCCCCATAGGTCATACCATATTTACGTATTTGTTCTATTAATGGCTGAAGAAGCTCCCACTTTACTTTAGCCGGAAGCATCCATTCGCGGCCATTTCTTTCAGCCCCCATTTTCTTATAATATTCGATTCCGTCCCAATTCAAGGCAGAAAATAATTCTTTTGATCGTCCAAGGGTCATTTCGACTGGAAGCTTTAAGAATTCTAGGATTATATGTTTTACACCAGCTTCACCAAGAGAAGGAATGAGTGTGTTGCTAATTTCATCTAAATAATTCGGGAATAGCGGCTGTATTCGTACAATTACGTAAACACCTTGAGCCGCAAGGAATCTTATTGCCTTAATTCTTTCAAAGGGAGATGGAACATTAGGCTCTAAAATCCGCGAATGATCTCGATCAATGACAGAAAAGGATATTTGAATCACCATGTTCTTCATTCGCGAAATTTGTGAAAGTACTTTGTCTTCTGCCAAAATGTGAGTGTTTTTTGTGCTAATTACTATTGGGTAATCTATATCATCCAGAATATGTAGAATTTGCAATGATCTTTTTGTAATTTCAGATGATGCAAATGGATCGCTCATACCCCCGAAATGGACCGGCATTTTTGATAACAGTAATTCGTCGATAATATCCGTATTCTTCTTATCTGCCCCAAATAAACGAACTACTTTCCTTTGAACCCTTGCTGGATCCGCTAATAAGGAAGTTGATGTGCGGCGTCCTCCCCTTGACATTGCGAAACAATATGAACAATTTAAAGGACACTTGGGAGCAGTATCCAGTCTAAAGGGAACTCCGCAAAAATAAAACTGACTAGTCAGAGCTAATGAATATCTGTACCTTTGGGATTCAGAGTCGCAGTCTACGGGATTATTAGTAATCATACCAATCTGAACTCTCTTTTTAGTTGTAAACAATCACTGTGAATGACTGGTTACAATTCGCCTTAGAAAATCCATAGCAGATAAAAAATGTTTGTGTAACAAGAATAAATCCTCATCCATATATTCATGTTTTTTACGATGCTCATCTGTATTCAGCAACGACATTTGGGTTTCAAAATTTTTTACAAAAAAATCAATAAATGGATTGTTATTGTGATTTCTTGCAATGTAGAGCAACCGGGCTCTTCTGGTCGGTTTACCTCTGTCAAAATGGTTAGGGTCAGTTGTCCAATCCTTAACCAAATTATCAGGTGCTAGTAGGTGAATAATCTGAGTACACAATTCTCTATGACTACTGGCAAAATGCCGACATCGATCCGGGTTCTGGGATGATATTGTTTCTTCCGCGCCTCGTAACAAAATGGGGAATGAAGAATCAAGACTTGCCAACCACGCTACCAGCTCTTTGTTATCCGGAGTAATTATTTTTTCTTGTTTGGGTTGGTTTTTGTTTGTAGAGATAAAATGCTCAGTAACAATTGCCGTGTTGCGCATTTCAATAGTTGGGTAATATCTTACAGCGTCGGGGAGGGCTGAGAATCTCTCAACTGGAAGCACGTCTTTCATCAGGTTTTGGTAACTTGATAGCGTACCTCCCAAACTATCGAGCAGGGCGCTTTGAGCGTGTAAAACTAAGGGACGCTGCATCTTTGCGATTTCCTCAGCTATACCAAGGATGGGAGTTTGAAGTCGATAAATATCTCCCATCTGTTCAATGGCACGTGCGTTTAAATTGTGGATTACTTCACCGAACT
>DAOUGX010000609.1:0-4807 GCA_034428855.1 Anaerolineaceae bacterium
CCGCGAATCCCATTAACTGACTGACCTTGGTGATGGCCGCTGTTAAGGTGGTCTTTCCATGGTCAATGTGTCCCATTGTTCCCACGTTCAGGTGGGGTTTACTGCGATCAAATTTCTCCTTCGCCATTCGATTTAAATCTCCTTAAAAATCCTAATGATGATATTAATTATTTAGAATACGATGAGCTACAGAGTCTGATACAGGAGCATAATGGTCGAACTCCATGGAGAAGACACCTCTTCCCTGTGTTGCAGAACGTAATTCTGTAGCGTAACCAAACATTTCAGCCAATGGGACCAGCGCCCGAACTGCATGTGAATTTCCAGGGCGTAAATCTGTTCCTTGAATTTCACCACGACGAGCATTAACCTGGCCCAATACATCACCTAAATATTCTTCTGGCATGACAACTTCCACCTTCATTATGGGCTCCAATAATGTGGGTCTGCCTTTTTGGAATGCCTCTTTGAAAGCAAATACTGCTGCCATTTTGAATGCCATTTCACTGGAATCTACTTCATGGTAAGAACCATCCACCAATGTTACTTTTAAATCTGTTACAGGGTAACCAGCCAAAACGCCAGATTGAGCTGCTTCCTGAATACCATTTTCAATGGCTTTGAAATACTCTTTTGGAATTGTTCCACCGACGATTTTTTCCTGGAACAAAACTCCACCACCACGCTCTAATGGTTCCATATTGATGACAACATGACCGTATTGACCATGGCCACCCGATTGTTTGACATATTTATAGCTGAATTCTGTAACTGGATTTTGAATAGTTTCACGATATGAAACTCGAGGTCGACCGACATTTGCCTTAACATTAAATTCACGCATCATGCGATCAACCAAAACATCCAGGTGAAGTTCACCCATGCCAGAAATGATTGTTTGACCTGTAGCTTCGTCTGATTGAACTCGAAAAGTCGGATCTTCCTCAGATAGTCGACGTAAAGCTTCACCCATCCTGTCCTGATCAGCTGTTGTTTTTGGTTCAATAGCGATCTTAATGACAGGTTCCGGGAAACTAATTGCTTCCAAAACGACCTGTTTGCCTTGATTACAGAGCGTGTCACCGGTGAACGAGAACTTTAATCCTAAAATTGCACCGATGTCTCCAGAGGGGATAAATTCGACATCCTCTCTGCGATCAGCATACATTCGGATTAAACGTCCTACCCGTTCTTTTTTACCCTTGGTCGGGTTATAAACTGTTTCACCAGCTATCATTCTGCCAGAATACACGCGGAAGTATGCCAGACGACCTACGTATGGATCACTGACAATTTTGAAGACCAGCGCACTCAGATATTCAGTATCAGATGTAGGTAATTCAATGATTGTATCCCCATCCATTAAGGTTGCTTTCACAGCCGGAATGTCCAGTGGGGATGGTAAATAATCAATGACTGCATCCAGTATGGGTTGAACACCTTTGTTGCGCAAAGAAGAACCACAGAAAACCAGAGTGGCACGATTTTCCAGAACCGCTTTTCGTAAGGAAGATTTAATTTCTTCGATGGTGATCGTTTCACCTTCGAGGTATTTCTCAATTAATGAATCATCCAGTTCAGCAGTTTTTTCGATCATTTGCTCTCTGGCAAATTCCGCTGCTTCTTTATATTCACCAGGAATTTCACCAATGGAGAACTCGCGACCATCAGGATTATCCCAAATAATCGATTTCATCTCCAGAAGATCAATCACTCCAATGAAATTTGATTCTTCTCCAATCGGTATCTGCATTGGTATAGGATTAGCGCCTAAACGATCGATAATTGATTGGACTGATCGTTCAAATGAAGCACCCATCCGGTCCATTTTATTAATTAGACAAATTCGAGGAACTTGATACCGGTCAGCTTGACGCCAAACCGTTTCACTCTGAGGTTCAACACCCTGAACTGCATCAAAGACCACAACACCACCATCTAATACTCGCAAGGAGCGTTGAACTTCAGCAGTAAAATCAATGTGACCAGGTGTGTCAATAATATTGAATTGGTAATCTTTCCACTCAGCTGTTACAGCAGCGGATACAATTGTGATTCCTCGTTCCCGTTCCTGAGCCATCCAATCGGTAACAGTTGTGCCATCATCTACAGATCCAATTCGGTATGTTTTACCTGTATAATACAAAATTCGTTCTGTTGTGGTGGTTTTCCCTGCATCAATGTGGGCAATGATACCAATATTTCTGACTCGCTCAAGTGGAAATGTACGTTGCATTTTTCCCTATCTTACTAAACGCGATAATGGGAGAAAGCGCGGTTCGCTTCAGCCATCTTGTGGGTCTCTTCCTTCTTACGAACAGAAGCACCCTGACCTGTTGAAGCATCCATGAGCTCAGCAGCAAATTTCTCAGAAAACGATCGTCCTGACCGTGAGCGGGAGGAGTTGATGATCCAACGAATTGCCAAAGCAACACGGCGATCAGAAGCAACTTCCATGGGCACCTGATAAGTTGCACCACCCACACGACGCGGGCGCACTTCCATCATAGGTCCAACATTTTTCAAAGCAATATCCAAAACTTCAATGGGATGTTTGCCTGTTTTTTGTTGAACGATATCCAGGGCATCGTAAACGAGATGTTGTGCTACGCTTTTCTTTCCATTCTTCATAATATGATGAATGAAAGTCTGCACATAAACATTATTAAATTTTAAATCGGGAGGAGTAATTCTCCGTTCCGGACTAGTACGACGCATTTGTCATTCTCCGTTCTATATATTTGATTACTTAGCTTTTGGTCGTTTGGTTCCGTACTTGGAACGACCTTGTCCACGATTGGATACACCAGTACTGTCTAAAGTACCTCGAACAATATGGTAACGCACACCTGGTAAATCTTTTACACGACCACCACGTACTAAAACGACGGAGTGCTCCTGTAATTGATGACCTTCACCTGGAATGTAAGCAGTTACTTCTAAGCCATTGGTTAAACGAACACGAGCAATTTTACGTAAAGCGGAATTTGGTTTTTTAGGTGTCATGGTTCGGACAACTGTACAAACGCCACGTTTTTGTGGTGAACCTTTATCCTGTTTGGTGCGGTTCTGTTTCATATTGTTGAGTGTGTACAACAAAGCAGGAGCTTTACTCTTGCTTCTTTTGGTCTGGCGACCTTTTCGGATCAATTGGTTGATAGTTGGCACGTTCTCTTGCCTCCAAAATAAAATCTCAAAAATTTTTTCTCAATAATTAAGGCCATCGTTCTTGATGATGGCCTCGACAGCACGCCGGTAGATCAGACTCTTCGTCCGATAGGCAACGAGGGCAGATTATATCATGTGGGACTTTCTCAGTCAAGGAATGCTATTTCTAACCCAGACCTCCAAAACCTCCTCCTAAGCCTAATAAACCGGTTTCCAATTTTGGTGGTTTTGCGCGTTCTTCATCTTTTCCAAAGCGCACATTATCACCATTATCCATTACTGCTTCTACAGATAGACCGAGTGATTGCAGTTCTTTCACCAATACGCGGAAGGATGCAGGTAAACCAGGTTCTTCAATCTGATCACCTTTGACAATCGCTTCATAGGTCGCAACACGACCCTGAACATCGTCAGATTTGACTGTCAGCATCTCCTGTAAGGTGTAAGCCGCGCCATAAGCTTCCAGTGCCCACACTTCCATTTCACCAAATCGTTGTCCACCAAATTGCGCCTTGCCACCCAGGGGTTGTTGGGTTACAAGACTGTATGGACCGGTCGAACGGGCGTGGACTTTATCTTCAACCAGGTGGTGTAGTTTAAGCATTGTCATAACGCCAACTGTAACTGGCTGATCGAATAAGCGTCCTGTCTTTCCATCTCTGAGGCGCATTTTTCCAAAGATTGGAACAGGAACACCACTGGCTGCCGTGAAGGCTAAAGCCTTTTCTCGTACATTTTCATCAGTCAAATCAGTAACATCCTGGTCTTCTACTGCCAGCCATAGTTTCAAACACGCATTGATCGCATTCGTATCGCGTATTTGAGCAGTTTTTTCGCCCATTTCTTCTACTGATTCAAACGCAATGATATTTTTAGGGTTAAATCCTTTATCACTCAACCAACCTTCCAGAACGGATTGTCTTGCGTACTGAAGATCGGAAGATAAACGATAAACATCATAACCCAAATCACCTAACCATTGTTCGAAGTAAAGTAATCTTACTTCTTCGTCATCTCGAATCATTTCCTTGGAGTAGTTCTGGTCTTTAATCCATTCCCAGGCTTTTTCACCAGATTCTTTCCAGGCTTGATCTATCATCCAGGCTCGTGCCAATTCAGCTTCGATTTCCTGTTCATTCGTACCATCAAATACAGGTGTAATGGCGCGGAAACCTAGGCGTAATGCTGCCCATCCTAAATGTACTTCTAATAACTGGCCGATATTCATACGACCAGGTACACCTAACGGATTGAGGATGATATCAACTGGAGTTCCGTCTTCCAGGAAAGGCATATCTTCCACGGGGATTAAGCGGGAAACAACACCTTTATTACCATGGCGTCCTGCCATTTTGTCTCCAGCGGTAATCTTACGACGTTGTGCCACTGAGACACGTACCATCATATCGACACCTGCTGATAAATCATTGTTCTCTTCCCGGGTGAAGACTTTCACATCTACAACTTTCCCACGTTCACCATGAGGCATTCTTAAGGAAGTGTCTTTCACATCCCGGGATTTTTCACCGAAAATGGCGCGTAGTAAACGCTCTTCCGGGGTTAATTCTTTTTCACCTTTAGGGGTGATTTTCCCGACCAGGATATCATTCGGGCCGACTTCAGCACCGATGCGGATGAT
>DAOUGX010000610.1:0-10926 GCA_034428855.1 Anaerolineaceae bacterium
CAATGCCGAACGGCCTGACGGGTTTCTTCAGGTGTGCAACCCCACAGATACCTGGATTGGTTAAACCCACCGATCATGCAGACCCTGTCACCAATGCGTCTCTTTGCTTCAGTCAGATTCACATCACCACCCATTCCCCTGGGGGTAAAGGTTTCCATTGCGTCCGGGTTCATATCCGCGATATCTTCAAGAATGGGCATCATTCCCCCACAGGTATGGTATACAATCCTTTGCCTTGATTGATGCGCCAGTTCAATCAATCGCGCATCATATGGGGCAACAAAAGAGCGGAATATCTTGGGAGAAATCACCGTAGAGGATGCGTCTCCACCGCCTAATTCCAGAATATCATATCTGGCACCAGCCATTGATTGTGTGAAAGTTGCTTTACGCCGGTACAGAATTTCCAATAAAGTGTGTACCCAGACTGGGTCATCGTAAGTTTCCATGATTAATCGTTCGATACCTACCAGAACTGCAGCATCCTGCCAGCAACCTGGTTGTCCGTATATATCAAAACCAGGTATGTGACCACGAATGATTCCTCTATCCCCCAATGTATCTGCTTCTTTGTTTACCTGGTCAGGATTGCAGAGGGGATGGGTACAATATTCCGCGATCAGATCGATATCCTGCTTCGATTTGATCAGATGTTCAGAAACCCAGGTGGTGTACTGATTGCTTTGCAGGATAGCAGTTAATTTTCCTTTGGGGGTGGTGATGGTATAGCGCGTGGTATCGTATTCCTGGTTTGGAAGTACTTCAGATGAAATTTGCCAATTATCATTAACAATCCGGCGACTGTGAAGCGGATCATCGCTGGGTGGATCCGTGGGATCGAAATAATCTCCAGCGGAAATATCAGGACGAACGGGAGCAGTCCAATGAATGGCATCCAGTCCGAAATAATCAAAGATTTCTAGATTTGACATACCTTTCATATACGTATTACGGAAATAATTCATTACATGGTGGGTGGTAACCGGCAATCGATCGGGGATACCACGCTCAAAAGCGGTAAAAAGTCGTTGACGAGGATTCACAATAAGACCTTTTTATGGATAAGATGATCTGTTGAGTCTATCATTTTTTCCGAAATAGAAAAGTTGATCAGGGTTAATAAATTGCTACTTGACAATACATAGTAGTAGATATATACTGTATTCAACAACTACTATGCAATACATAGAAGGAGGTGTAATGAATAACGATACTCAAATTGTAAAAGGAATTCTGGAAGGCTGTATCTTAAAAATCATTTCTTCAGAAGAATTATACGGGTATAAAACCGTTGAGCGGTTGAACGAGATCGGTTTTGAAACCAATGAAGCCACAGTTTATCCTATTCTTGCGCGGTTAGAGAATAAAGGATTATTAAAAACCGAGAAACGTCCCTCACCGCTTGGTCCAGCCAGGAAATACTATTATTTGACCCAACAGGGTAACGTGGAATTAATCGATTTCCAGGAAACCTGGCAACGAATATCAACCATTGTGAATCAAGTTATGGAGGTGGATAACCATGACAACCAGAAATAAAGTTTTATTATTCAGTTCGGTGATGTTGGCACTCCTGGTGATCGGGAGTGTGATCATCTGGCAGATTAGTTCGGGAAATCAATCGGACGGAGAAAAGACTCCAGGAATCGTAGTAATTACAATCATTGTCATCAGCGTGCTGTCTGTTCTTGTGGTTTATTTTTCCAAAATTCAGAAGAGAAAGTATGAAAAATTACTGAATGCGGAATACTACGAACAATATGAAATCATTAAAGATGCAGTGATTGCTTCACAATTATCTGCAGTAACCAGAAAAGACATCATTGAAGATGTGCTGGAATTGTTACTGACTGCTCAGGAATCTGGCAAACCAGTCAGGTCTGTGGTTGGGAATACGGATTTGTTTGTTAAAAATATCATTCATGCATTTGGCCAGCCACTGCGATTGGCACTTTTAAATCTATATGACGCCTTCGTTGCTTTTTTCCTGATGGTGGTAGGTGTGACTTTTGTATTATGGCTGGAACAGACACAACAGAACTTTTTCGCGATCCGGGTGGATAACAGTATGGTAATCCTCTTCTTCCTGGTCTCTTTTTTGTTGGTTCCGGTGACGAAAGCTGGATCTGGTACTCGTAACCCCTGGATTTTCCTGGTGCCGATCGCGGGTGGAGTAGCCTTTGTGTTGCTGGCCGAACTGCTACGCGCTTTCTTCTATGATGTACCTGCTGTACAACAGATTCTGGATGGTTCCATACGAATGGTTCCCAATGGAATGATCCTGGCGATTTATCTGTTATCTGTGCCGCTTTTCCTGGTCCTGAAACAAATTTCCAGAAAGCAATTGTTAAGAGGTTAATGGATCTTAAAGTATCCTGCTTCTGGGTCTACGCTTAGGCAGGATACTTCAGTTTAACATGGGCGATATGGAATTAAGGTAATCAACGGGCTGCATGACTGGCAATAAACCTGGTTGAAAATCCTTTGGATTTCTGGTCACCAAACAATCAACTTTGCATTGAACAGCGGCCATCATTTGAACGGCATCTTCAAAATCACGGAGATCCAGATTTAACGCCTGTTCAATAGTGGCCTGATCTACCGGTGCGATCGACATTATCTGGAGCAGGTTGGTAATGGTAGCTTTTGCTTCAACAACAGATCTGGCTTTTTGAAAAAGGTAAAACAATGTTGTTATACTGTGTGCCGACAAATAGCCCTGTATGACACCTGTTTCGATGTGGGTCAACAATCGAGCCGAATTCTCATAAAATGGTTCACGTTTTTGCAGAACATCCAGAATGATATTTAAATCGACCAGGATAGTTGGCTTATTTCCCATATTTTTCTTCCAAATGATTTTTATAATCCTGAATGGAAACATTCTGAGGTAAAGTACCACTTAATCTGCTCACAATAGGTGAATTTTCAAAAGTTTTTTGGGTTGGAATGTTTTGAAGATAAGCTTCTATTAATCCAGTTAATGTAGTTTTGTTTTTTGCTGCATATATTTTTACATTTTCTAATAATTCTTTTGAAACTCTTACAGTTAATTTTGTATCTTTCATATTTCTCTCCTGCCGTACATAATACAATAATTAAGTACGGCTGTCAAGAAATTTATTCTTACATTTCCTTTTATAAAAATCATTTTATGAATCTTTTGATTTCTCTTGACAGATCACTTTAAAAAGTGTATAAAATGCAAACCATGAAATTTCACTTGATTGAAAGCAAGGCTAAGCGTCATCATCCGAACTTCTCCCAGAAGGAGCGGCTAGTTTACGTTTAGCAAGAATGTAATTATTCAAAGAAACGTTAGATAAAACAAAAGCCTTCCTTCTGAGGAAGGCTTTTTTGTTAGCTACCCGGTGAGACTGCTTCGGCAGGGGGTAGAGAAATTCGAAAGGAGCGAGATGGAGGTGCCACCAAAAAGACAATAATGAGAACCCGAAAAACTGATGATCTGTTTAGGATGATCAGGGCTCGCTCACTGGCGAGTTGGCTTTGTTGAAGCGGTGATTGCCAAAGGAACCGTTTATTGGAAGAAAAGATGATTAATAAGGAGTTGTAGTGATGAGAAGAATGATGATCGTAAACCTTGTGTTGTTAGCAACGTTGTTGTTGTCCGCCTGTACGGGTGGTAATGTGTCAGAAGAACCGGCTGTTGAAGAGCCTCAAGCCGAAGCACCCATGGAAGAAGCTCCTGAAGCCGAAGCACCCGTGGAAGAGGTTGCTGCTGACACAGAAGGATGTCTGGGAAGTGCTGATACTGCAGTGGTTGATCTTGCTTGCCGTGAAATCACAATTGCTGTGGAAAATGCTTACCTGCCGTTTAACTATATTTCATTAGAAACCGGAGAACCAGGTGGCTGGGATTATGATGCCTGGAATGAGATTTGTACTCGTTTGCACTGCACCCCGGTATTTGTGGAAGCTGCCTGGGATGGCATGATCCAGGCTGTTTCGGATGGGCAATTTGATGCCGCTGGTGATGGTATTACCAATACTCCAGACAGGCAGGAAGTGGTTGATTTCTCCATCGGGTATATCCAGATTCAACAGAGATTATTGGTGCGCATGGGGGAAGATCGATTTGATTCGATTGAAGCCTTTGCCGAAACCGATTTAATCATGGGCACCCAATCAAATACAACCAATTATGAAACTGCAACACAGTATTTACCAGAAGATCGCATCAGTGCTTTTGAACAGTTCCCCTTTGCCGTGCAGGCTTTACTGGCCGGTGATGTGGATGCTGTCATCATTGACGAAGTGGTCGGTATGGGATATATGGGCGAGAACGCTGAACAACTGGAATTAATTGGTCCGGCGATCAGCAGTGATGAATTAGGTTTCATCTTCCCGTTGGGTAGTGATCTGGTTGATCCAGTAAATCAGGCTTTGCAATCCATGATGGCTGATGGATTCCTGTCCGCCTTGAATGTGCGTTATTTTGGACCGGAATTTGACATCACCTATGATGATATTTTGTTAGAGGACTAAATGATGGATTGAGCAGGAAGGGATAAATTCCCTTCCTGCTTGTTTTCATCCTTTTATCCAGGCAGAAGATCCCTGCTTGAAGGAAAAAGGAGAAATAATGAACCAAAGCACATCGATTGAATTGAACCCCACCCCGGTTGGTTTGGGAAAACCAACCATCAAGGAACGCCTGAACCAGTTTCCCTGGTGGTTTGTCGCCCTTTTAGCAGTATTGATCGCTACTTTTTCAGCGATTGCCACACAAGCAACCTATACGGAGGCTTTCACTTTTATCAAGGTGGGATTGGGTATCACCATTCGCACCACTTTAACTGCTTTTTTAATTGCTTTATTTCTGGGATTAATTACAGGCCTGGGAAGGATTTCCAGGAATGTTTTCCTTAAAAACCTGGCTACTCTATACGTGGAGTTTATTCGTGGCGTACCCATGCTGGTGTTGATCTTTTTCATTGCCCTGGTGGCAGTTCCTGCCGCTGTGACCGGAATGAATGAGTTAGGACACTGGTTTCAATCGATGGGCTGGGGATGGATTGCTTCGCCTTTACTGGCATTGGAGAATAAAGCAATCGAGATGAATGTGCGAGCTATTATTGCTTTATCCGTCACCTATGGAGCCTTTCTCGCAGAGATTTTCAGGGCGGGTATTCAATCGGTCAGTAAGGGTCAGATGGAAGCAGCCAGATCTCAGGGCATGAGTTATGGGCAGGCGATGGTTTACATTATTCTTCCACAGGCAATTCGAAATGTTTTGCCTGCTTTAGGGAATGATTTTGTGGCCATGTTAAAAGATTCCTCACTGGTGTCAGTATTGGCTGTCAGAGACATCACCCAGGTAGCCAGATTATATGCTGGCCGCTCCTTCCGGTTTGAGGAATCCTATACCACACTGGCAATTTTATATTTGAGCATGACCATCATACTTTCATTGGCCGTGAAATATATTGAGAGGAGGGTTCGCCAGGATGAGCGCTAAACCCATGATTGAAGTAAAAAATATATATAAAGTGTTTGGTAAAGTTGTGGCCTTAAATGGAGTGAGCCTAAACATTAATCCTGGCAAAGTTGTGGTGATAATTGGACCAAGTGGGTCGGGTAAATCGACCTTGCTACGCTGTATGAATCATATGGAGGTGGAAAGCCAGGGAGAGATTTATGTGGATGGTGAGCACCTGAATGGAGATCAGAAACGACTGAACCGCATTCGATCCGAGATAGGCATGGTTTTCCAATCTTTCAATCTTTATCCGCACCTGAGTGTTCTGGAAAATGTAACTCTTGCTCAAAGGATAGTGAGAAAAACCGACAAAAAGACAGCGCAGGAAATCGCCTTACGGCAATTAGAAAAGGTTGGGATTGTTGACAAAGCCAATGCCTACCCGGGTCAACTCTCTGGTGGTCAGCAACAACGCGTGGCGATTGCACGCGCCCTGGCTATGAAACCGAAAATCATGTTGTTTGATGAACCTACCAGCGCTCTGGATCCGGAAATGATTAAGGAAGTGCTGGACGTGATGTTACTGCTGGCAAAAGAAGGCATCACCATGGTGGTGGTAACACATGAAATGGGATTTGCGCGTGCAGCAGCAGATGAGGTAGTCTTTATGGATCAGGGACAAATTGTCGAGCATGGAACACCCAGCCAGATTTTTGACCAACCCGTGCACCCCAGAACTCAACAATTTCTTTCCCAGATTTTAGCGCATTGAACTTTGATGCATCAAAGTCTGGGTAATCTGGATAGGATTTCAATTGATCCAGATTTTTATATTATTAATCGACCATAAAAGCGGTTTACACTTCTGTTAGGATGATGAATGATTGTAGACAAGGATGATTGATAATTGTTATAATCTTTTTAAGAATCAACGAGGATTCAATACCCTGTTATCGAAAAGTGCCACCAAGATGGGGTCAACCCTGGTCATTTCTTAATTTTTAATTCAAGTAGTATTCTGTATGCCTGAAAAAGTTAAAAACAATCGAACGATCTGGTTGGCACCAATGATTGGGGTTTTGGTGGTGGTATTGGCGTTGGTTATCGGTCGATTGTTATGGTGGCAGGCACACCAAATTTCTTTGGAAGAATTACAACGTACCGCAGAACGCCTTTCACTAACAATTAATGTTGATGAATTAATAAAATTAGGTGGTATCAGGAAAGATGAAGGTACTCCTGAATACCAGCGTTTAAAACAACATTTGATCCTCAGTAAACAATTATTCCCTGAAAGCCGCTTTCTTTATATAATGGGGGTTCGTACCGATAAAACTGTATTTTTCTACGCGGATTCTGAGCCTTCAGGTTCGGAGCAAGAATCACTTCCCGGTGATCGCTATCCTGAGTATACGGATATCATCAATTCTGTGTATGAAAATTCAACTACAAAAGTAAGCTCCCCCATTACTGATGAATGGGGCACCTGGGTGAATGTGTTGGTACCGATCATAGATCATAAAAATGGTCATGTTATGGCATTATTTGGATTAGATATTGATGCAGACCAATGGAATCAACAGATTCTCACATCGTTGTTATTTCCATATACTATATTATTTTTATTTATAATTTTTTCTTGTGGAGTAATTTTATATTTCCGACTAAGAATTTTAAATCCTGATTTCATTCAACCTACTTTTCTTCATCGGCATGCTGAATTCCTGGTTTTATTAATATTAGGTTTATTGGCGACTTCCATTGTTACCTGGAATACTGTCGAAAGAAGCAAACGTTCACGCCAAACTACTTTTGAAAACTTAGCCACATCCTATGCCGGATATGTCTCATCTTATCTTCAGAATCTGGAACGCTTTCATCTGGCCGGGTTGGTGAATTTTTTCAATGCCAGTGAATACGTTGACCTGGAAGAATTTAACTTATATACCGATTCTCTGGCGATTGATTCAGACACACTGGCCTGGGAATGGATACCTGCTGTGAGAGCAGACGAGTTACAGGAATTTGAAGAACTAGCCAGTGCTGAATTAGGAATGGATTATCAGGTTTGGGAACTCTCAAGAGATGGAAGACAGGTTCCTGTAAAAGATCGAACTGAATATTACCCTATTTTTTACCTGGCACCTCAAGAAAATAATGAAAATGCGTTGGGCTTTGATGTAGGTTCTGAAAAGACTCGTCTGGAGATGTTGCAAAATGCGTCTGATTCAGGATTGGTGACAGCCTCCGACCCTATTAATCTTGTAAATAATCTGGAAAATCAGACAGGATTTCTGATAACCATGCCGATTGGGCACAACGAGGACCAATTATTACAAAGGGGGTTTGTAATGATTGTGTTGAAAGTGGAAAATTTACTGGAAAGCGCAGTAACTTCCCTTGAGAATTTGAAATCGCTTATTTATATAGATTTTTTACAGCTGCATGTTGATGATTCTCCCTCTTTTTTGGCGGGAAACTCACCAGAAGAATATTCACTGGCTCATGTACAAAGTAATCTTCATGATCATCCATTTGCGCAATTAACTTTCCAGGAACCGATCTATGCATTTGGAAAAACATATTCATTGATAATTCATCCAGGTGAAATGTTCCTGCAGATGTACCGCATTCGTTCTGGCTGGATTGCAGGGATTGTCGGTGTTTTATTTTCGTTCCTGACCGCAGGAATTTCCCATTTGTTCTTTACCCGTAACCGAAAACTGACATCCATGGTGGCAGAGCGAACAATTGAATTACGGGAGAGTGAATTAAAATATCGGAATCTGGCTGAATCCACCAGTGCAGTATTGTGGGAGTATGATATTCAGAATGATAAATGGACGTATGTTGCTCCCCAAATCACTCAGATGACCGGCTGGCAACCGGATGATTTCACCAATATGCAATTTTGGGTGGAGCATCTGTATCAGGATGACCAAAATTGGGCACCGGCGTTCTGCGCAGATTTTACCAAAAAAGGGGAAGATCATGAGTTCGAGTATCGTTTTCTAAAATCAGATGGGAGCTTCCTTTGGATTCGGGATGTGGTCAGCGTAGAAGTTAAGGATGGATCTCCAATATTCTTACGTGGATACATGTTGGATGTCACCCAACGAAAAGAAGTCGAAGAACAATTACAAATGCAAAGTATGGCACTGTTTAATTCAGCCAATGCCATCATTATTACAAACACCAAAGGTGTGATCGAATGGTCAAATCCTGCCTTTTCTCAATTGACTGGTTACTCTCAAGCTGAAATTATTGGTAAAAACCCAAAAGAATTGATTTATTCCGGGGTACAAAAACGTGAATTTTATGAAAAAATGTGGGATACCATCTTATCCGGTGAACACTGGCATGGTGAAATTGTTAATCGCAAAAAGGATGGAAATTTATATAGCGAGGAAATGAGCATTACCCCTGTAAGGGATGAAAATAATGTAATCAAAAATTTTATCGCAATTAAACAGGATATCAGTGAACGCAAAAAACATGAATTGGAAATGGAAGCGATCGCAACCATAAGCTCAGTTCTTCGTAAATCCAATTCCAAAACTGAAATGTTGCCGGAAATTTTGAACATATTAATGGACTTGTTCCGTGCGGAAGGTTCAGCCTTAATTTTGCGAGATAATAGAAGTGGTGATTCGGTTTATGTAAACGGTGCTGGTGTCTTTAAAGATACCCTTAAAATGCGATTGCCAGCAGGGAAAAGCATTTCAGGAATTGTTGCAGAAACCGGACAGCCATTTGTTACCGCTGATATCAGCAAAGAAGAGGGTATTGTCTGGTCTGAAGCGTATCAAAAAACCAAAGCAATTGCCTGTGTACCCATTATCGTAGATGGGAATCCCATTGGTAATATCCGAATTGGAAGAACGTTTGAAATTACTCCGGTGGAAGTGCGCTTGCTGACTTCCATTGCTGACATTATTGGAAATGCATTACAAAAAGAAAATCTGCGTGAAGAAATGATTGATCAATTGAATCAACTATCGACTTTACGCTCCATTGACCAGGTGTTAACCAGTATTGTAGACTTACGCATTATACTTAATTTTATTCTTGAACAAATTATGGAGCGATTAAAGGTGGATGCTGTGGCGATCCATCTGTATAATCCTGCAACGCATAAACTTGAGTTTACCGAAGGTCGTGGTTTCCGAACGCAGGAAATTGAAAGAACCAATCTGAATATTGGGGAACACAATTTGGGGAGAGTGGCCCGCGATAGAAAGACGCTCATTCTTCCAAAAATTGGTCCAGACGATTTTCCTTGTAGTCCGTTGGTGTCAAAAGAGAAATTTATTTCCTATTTTGCCACCTCCATTTATGCGAAAGGACAGATCAAAGGGGTCATAGAAGTTTTTAATCGAACTTATTTTGACCCGAATGAAAAATGGATCAATTATTTTGAAATTTTAGCCGGGCAGACAGCCATAGCCATAGACAACAGTCAATTGTTTGAAGGGTTACAACGCTCAAACCTGGAACTTTCGTTGGCTTATGACGCCACCATTGAGGGATGGTCACGTGCCATGGATTTACGGGATAAAGAAACCGAAGGACACACGGAACGCGTAACAGATTTGACAATTCAATTAGCCCACAAGGCAGGCTTTTCCGGAGATGATATTATCCAAATTCGTAGAGGGGCATTACTGCATGATATGGGAAAATTGGGAATTCCGGATAATATCTTACATAAACCAGGACAATTAACAGATGAAGAATGGGTCTTGATGAAAAAACACCCTGTATTTGCCTATGAAATGCTTTCGCCTATCAATTATTTGCGAAAAGCTATGGATATACCTTATTGCCATCATGAAAAATGGGATGGGAGTGGATATCCACGCGGATTAAAAGGGGAGGAAATTCCATTGGCAGCCAGGATTTTTGCCATCGTAGACGTATATGATGCGCTGACTTCAGACCGGCCTTACCGCCAGGCCTGGTCAAAGGAAAAAACCTTGGATTATATTGCTGGTTTACGAGCGATTCAATTTGACCCGGCAGTGGTTGATTTATTTTTTGAAGTCATCCAATCCGAGGAATAAATTTTTTAGTTTTTCGCTTTTTATGATCCTTTCTTAATTGTTAACTTAATTTGTGACAATTATTTTATTAATTGTATATACTAAATAACACCTACATTACAAATGCGATCAACGTGGATATGAGATTTAGGGATGAAAGATCGATTTCTAAACCATCTTAACCAGAAAACGATTCAGTATGCTATGACCAGGAAAATAATCCTTCTACTTATTTTCATTAATTCATTCTGGTTGGCAGCCTGGCAAACTTCACCCCCAAGGATTATTCGGGTCGGAGCCTATGAAAATGCTCCCAAGATCTATAAAAATGAGCAGGGAGATATTGTTGGTTTTTGGCCAGCGCTGATCAATGAGATTGCCAGGCAGGAAAACTGGAAAATCATCTGGGTGTATGACACCTGGGAAAATAATATTGAGCGCTTA
>DAOUGX010000611.1:0-2805 GCA_034428855.1 Anaerolineaceae bacterium
AAGTTCGTCGTCGCATGGTATACGTACCTGATGTGCCACGATTTTATCTGGAATTGACCGCATGGGAGCATTTACGCTTTATTGCTCTTGCCAATGAGGTTGAAAAAGGATTTGATCAAAAAGCTGAAATGATTATGAAGAAATTTGGTATTTGGGAAGCCAAGGACTTATTTCCACACCATTATTCACGGGGAATGCGTCTGAAATTAGGCCTGGCACTCGCTTTGATTCGTCCGTTCGATGTGCTGTTGTTAGATGAGCCCACCTCAGCTCTGGATGAAGAAGGGGTCAGCATGCTGGTTGAAGAATTGCGAGATTTAAGAATTGCAGGTAAAGCGATTCTATTGACTACCCATGATCCTGGTTTAATTGATCAATTAGCAGATCGACGGTTTTTGATTCATAATGGTGAGGTCAGGTCAGCATAAATGAGAGTTATTCACTGGTACCGTTCACGACAGGAAGAACGTGAGATCGCCTATTGGCTTTCAATCGTTGCATACGAAAAGAGTGACCATTCTCTGAATAATCGCATTTACCTGCTTTATTTGATTTTATTCTTCAGTGTGTGGGTTTTTATTACCCTGACATTTTTTGCCAGTGGAGGAGCGCTGTTGTTCGATATGTTCCCTTCACGAAATCCGAACCAGATAGCCCTGCTATTACAGATAATCATTTTGGCCACCTGGAGTCTTTTTTCTGTCTGGAAAGCAATTCAGCGCTGCCCGGTAGTATTTTCGGAAGAAGATGGATTGCTGATCAGTCAGACTCCACTTCCACGGGCTGGGATCATCCTGCGCTGGGTGTGGATGCCCTGGCTGAAAAGTGCTATTCCTTTCTGGGTAGTGGCTGTGACACTTGGATTTTCACTGGCGGAGATGACTATTCCAGGAGCGCTTGGAGCCAATCGCATTTTTGAATATATGGGATTTGGATTACGCGCTGGTTTAGCTATCCTTCCTGTTCATCTGCTGCTCTATGGCCTGCATTGGTTGGTGGGAGTGGCGAGAGTATCGAACAGAATGTATAACCCAGGATGGGTTTGGGTTATATTCCCTGTTCTTGCCCTAGTCTATGGAATTTTAATCTATTCCTCCATTGGTAGTGGGTTGGCATCCATAAGACAGGTTGTTGAGGTAATAGTAAACTCTTTAAATATTGGGTATTCAGGGGTGTTTAACTGGCAAGTCTGGATAAGAAGCTGGATTTTTGCTTTGCTGATATTTGGGTTTTTGTTTCTGGCTGCGAAAAATTTTAGTCTCAGCCGGGCGGTTCAGGAAACAAGCAAGTTGGAACTGATCAACACAGCCACCCGATATGGGTTTACCAGTCTGGTTGAACAAGAAAAAACACGTCAAAGGTTAGGGGTGGAACAAAAACCAACCCGCTTATTTGACATTGCAGGACCAGGAGTATTGATCTGGAAAGATATTCTACAAACTGGGCGCACTTTCCAACTGACTGTATTGCTGACCTGGTTGCAAATATTCGGCTTTTTATTTGTCATTCCAGTATTACCGGAAATTGAAAGTCGCGGGATAGTGATTGTCCTGTGGATTATTCAGCTTGCTCAAATTTCAGTAAAAAGGATCCGCAATGATCTGACCTTGTGGCCATTAATCCGACAGTTACCCATATCTACGAAAAATTTTCTGGTAAATGATCTGGGATTTACCTATCTTCTGGCTGTGCTGTTCAGCCTGGCAGGATTTTTTCTGGGCAGTGCAGTCTTTGGGATGCAAATACCGGGTTTGGCTTGGTTGGTACCTGGTTTGGCGGCAGCCACCATTTGTGCTGCTGTGTTTGATGTGATCAGACGTTCCAGGTCTGGTCTGTTATTGAATGGAACCGTCCCGGAGTTAAGTGCGGGAGGTATTTTATTGGGCATCATTTTCTCCGGAATTCCGTTGATCATTTATGTAGTTGTATCTGGGATTCTGGGGTTACTGTTAGCATTCATCGTTTGTTTGGGGATGGGTTATCTGGGATTTGAACTGGCTGCGAATGCATTTCGAAATATCGATCACGCGTAAGTTCGTTTAACCAAAACATGGCTTTTGCTTCAAATAAAAGCCATGTTTTGGTTAATTATCAAAATGATATCTGCCTACATTTCAGTTTTGCGGAAGCGCCACAAACCCAGTAAAAAGAAACCCAACGCATATGCTAATAGAATAGCTATCGGCTGCCAGAGGGACGCAAGTCCCAGGCCACGTATGAGAATATTTTGCAAACCAATCATTGCCCACGTAGACGGGAAAATTTTACTGAGAGTTATAAAGGCACTACCAGCTACATCAATCGGGAACCAGGTGCCACCCAGAGCAGAAAAGATAAACATTGCCAGCATGGAAAACAGCACCACCTGATTGTCAGATTTCGCCAGTACACCAATCAGCAAACCCATTGAGGCGACCCAGAGACCCATACTGACACTCAGCAGTAAGATTCCCAATGGGATACGCAGATAATTGACATGTAAAACCAATTGTCCAAAGAGGATCATCAGTACCGTTTGCAGTATCACCAGGCTAAACATTGCTAATAAGTGGCCAGAGATGATTTCCCAGGTATGCATGGCTGTGGTTAACTGGCGTTGAAGTGTTCTGGTTTTGCGTTCCTGCATGAGGATCTGGGCGGATGTGACCAGACTGAGGATGGAGAATTGCACAATGATACCCGGTGAAGCCTGATTGTAGGGATTGTCTCCATACCAGCTTTCTTCTTCGATACCAGTTGCTTTTTCGGTTTTAATCCATGCTGAGGCATCGTTATTTTCCCATTTTTCCCAGGCCAGTTCAAGAG
>DAOUGX010000612.1:0-2185 GCA_034428855.1 Anaerolineaceae bacterium
CAAGGTGGTTTGTCTAACGGATTTTTCAAAACACTACCCAACATGCAATGATCCATACCCGAATCACAAACAAATTGGATTACTGGAACTCCTTGTAATTGAAGACTCCATTTTGTTATTAATGCAAAACCAGCATTAAGACTCATTCCTTGTAAGCGAGTGGATACTCCCATAAAAATTACTGGAGGTTGATTACCCTTTTTGGCATTCTTTTTTACATCCAATGCGATTTTTGCTAATCTTGAATCATTGGCATGATGAATCCATCGTTGTCGGATACCGGTTTTAACTTTTTTTATCTTTTTCCACATTAGAAGGAAGTAACCCTGCGCAATTTCTGTAAGGATGATTTTTCACTATCATATACTTTCTTTATTCCATCCCCCAGAGCCTGTTCAGTTACACGAATATACTTCACCAATTTTTCCATACCTTGAGGTTCAACCGAAGCAGCCTGGTCTGAGCCCCACATCGCACGATCAAGCGTAATATGCCTTTCTACAAGGCAAGCGCCTAAGGCTACTGCAACTGCAGAAGGTACCAACCCTACTTCATGTCCAGAATATCCAATGGGACAATCAAATTCATTTTGTAAGGTTTCGATCATTTTTAAGTTTAGTTCATCTGGTGGACATGGGTAGGCACTGGTCGTATGTGTAATTACCAAGTTTTCACTCCCAATTTCGCGAATTGCAACACGAATTTGATCCATTGTGGACATCCCCGTGGACAGGATTAATGGCCTTCCTGTTGATCTTAATTTTTTTAATAAAGGTAAGTCTGTCATGGATGCGGACGGTACTTTATAACATGAAGGTGAAAACTGTTCCATAAAATCTACTGAGGGTTCATCCCAAACTGAAACAAACCACGTCATTCCTAATTCTTTACAAAGATGGTCTATTTCTTTATATTCCTTTTCACCAAATTCAACCTTATACCGATAATCGAGGTAGCTGATGTATCCCCATGGAGTATCGCGCATTTGAGATTGTTGGTCTTTCGGAACACAAATTTCGGGAGTTCTTTTTTGGAATTTTACAGCATCCAAACCTGCAGAGTAAGCTTCTTTTATTAACTTTTTGGCAATATCCAAACTACCATTATGGTTGATTCCAATTTCACCAATGATATAAACTGGGTAACCATTCCCAACCATTTTATTGTCTATTTGCACAGCGTTTGCCATTCTATCTCCTATATTTTCTTTTCATCTAGATTGTAACAATAAATCGCAGATCTCTCGTACAGCACCCTGACCACCATAATGGTTCAAGATAATGTCTGCCTGCCTTAATGCTTCTGGATGAGCATCTGCAACAACTACTGCACATCCTACCACTGAAAAACATGGCACATCATTAATGTCATTGCCCACAAAAATGACATTTTCAGGATTTATATTATTTTCCTGTAAATAGTTTTTCAAAATTTCGGGTTTTGATTCTACCCCCTGGATAAATTGTAAATTCAGTTTCCGACATCTTGCTTGAACAACTGGATTCGTTTCTGAAGAAATTACTACCATTTTCATTCCTGCTTTACGTAAGAGTGAAATACCCATTCCATCTCTCCGATTGGCTGCAACCATTTCCAATCCGTCCTGATTTACATAAACTTTATCATCTGTCATCACACCATCAAAATCAAAAACCACTAAATCGACTTTTCCAGGAAGTGGTCTTCTTTTATTTCCTGGAACCACCATATCCAATCCACCATATCGTACAAGCCATTCACTTTTTTGCCAATCAGAAGGTTTATCAATATCGACTGTAAAATCCGGATTTATAAATATTGGTTTAATGTTTTTGCCTGACATTGATTTTTTATCTGTGATTACACTTGTGCGGATAACATCAATATGACCCGTTTGCCAGTATGTTTCCGGCAAAGCTTGTCTGGCAGAATTGTAAGGTTCATCGATACCCTCAACTTTCAATAAACCAGACATATAACCGCTGGAAGGATCAACTTTCCACATTTTATATGGGTTTTGGCCAGAAGGGACTACACCACGAACCGAATCAATTTCATCATCACTCAAAATCAACTCAATCGCATCATCCACCAGATTGACTGGACGAATAGGAGAGGTCGGTCGAAGTTGTATAACCAGATCAGGAACATAGTTTTCCATTTCCTTTAACATTCTTAATAGATTTTCAAAAACCGGAAAATCCAA
>DAOUGX010000613.1:0-6935 GCA_034428855.1 Anaerolineaceae bacterium
GTCATCAGGCAAATGTAATGCTTCATCCAATTTATTCACAAATTCCTCAGGACTGCTTGCAACCAACACACCAGGATATTGCATACTTTCGCGCATCGGAGTGATGACGATTGGTTTTCCTCCGGCCATGTATTCAAATAATTTCAGAGGTGATGTGGCATGTGTTATTTCATTCACCAAAAAAGGAATTGTGGCTACATCAAAAAAATGTAAATATTCAGGTAATTCGGAATATTTTTTTACACCTAACCAGAAAACATTTTTTAAGTTGAAAATTCCAGCAGGTTCCAAAGTGCCATCATAATCTGGACCAATCAACACAAATTGATAGCCTGGTCTAAGCGTTGCAATAGTTTTGAATAACTCGTAATCAAACCATCTGGCTAATGCGCCATAATAACCAATGATTGGTTGTTGCTTTTCAATGATCGGTAGTAGATCTTCCGGACTTGAAACATGTTTTTGATATACAATCTCTGCAAAGTGATCATAAACAACTCCATTGGGGGAATAAATGACATCTTTACGGAATTTTCTGGCTTCCTCAACCAATTTGCTGGCTGTCGCCAGAACAATTTTGGCGTTTTTTAATAAGTACTCATGACCTTGTTTAATCTTTTCTTTGTCCCCATAAAAAACATCAATGTCATCTACAAAATCATAAATGATTTGAGGGTTTCTAAATCTGGAAGCGTAATCACTGTTCCATGTCAACAAGTAAATAAAAGGATTCTCAAGAATTCTAAATGTGTCCACATGAACATTACAGAGAAATAATCCATTGATTATTTGGTAAAATGGTTCTTGTTTTCGATCAGGTTTAGGTTGAATGTAGAAAACAAGAGCTCCCTGTTTTGCCAATGCTAGTGCTAATTGTTGTGGGCGCTGGAAAAGTTGCACATCCCAATCCAGACTGGGGGGAAAAACAATTAATGTTCGGAATTTTTTTTCTGAATTAGCTTGATCCAGAAGGTTTTGTAATACCAATTGATTTTTTGTAATAATCTGGAGCTCTCCAAAGTTAAAAGCTTTATTTATCGCAGATTTAATGGAACCAGGAATATACCTTTTTAATTTTGATAATAAAAATTCGCGTGATTGTTGAATTTTTCGTCCAATTATTGACTTAATATGCATACTTGTTCCTGAGTCGACCTAACCCCATATAAATTGTTTTCCGATTTCGATTATAACCCAGGATGCTAATTATGTTGAGAATTGAAAAAATGATTTTTCAAACTGTCATTTTGAAAATATTTTATGGGATTAGAGAGTTTAGCTCATTTACAAATAGATATTTATAAGTAGAATTGGCTGCTCCATCTTTATATCCTGTAAAACTTCCCCCAGATGTAATTTTCCAATTACACTCCCAAGCACTTTGATCAAAATCATAGTAAAGAATACCCAGAACTTGTGCCTGATTGGATATGAATTCATAATTTACTCGCAACCACTGATTTTTCATATCAACATTGTAATCACCAGTACTGGAATATTGAGCTGTGGTCCCTGTTTGGGCTATGATAATCGGTTTGTTTGAAGCCATCATATAAATTCTATCCAGATATGGTTGATACAAAGTGTCGTAATTTTCCCATCTCTCCCATGGGATGGCTACAGCACAATGACCATAATTGTAAGAACTGAAACTAATAACATCAACTATCGCATCGCCCGGGTAATATTTTTCAAATTCATGCCCATCATCACTCCAACCATTCGGCGCAAAGCTCCACCAGACATCAGATGATGAAATTCCTTCTTGAGTAAATATATTTAAAATGCGTTGATATGCTAATTTGAAATTGATGGGATCACCACCATAGGTTGCCCAGGGAATGCCATTCGCATTTACTCCATTCATTTCAGGTAATGGTGCAAGGATAGCTTTTCTTCCGCTTCCTAATTTGATCCATTGGTGATAAACATAAGCCATATTTCTTAATTGGTTATCATAGTTTCCTGCCGCAATTTCAAATGCAGTTGCTGTCGAGTTAATATTTACAAAAGAAATATAACCTTTGTTCCAAAGTGATTCTAATTGAATGTAAAGATTATTCGTTTTAATATCTCCAGGCATTGGATTATTGAAATGAGAATCATTAATATCAATAAACCAGCCACTGACAGAATGTTTTTTCCCTGCCAGATTATCTGCTTGTGTCATATAAATAGAAACATTGGTTGGAGTCCAGTATTGTTGCATATAAATTCCGATCAACTTCTCCGAAGTTGAATACCCATTGTAATAATTATTCATAACCAAAGGAATAAATAATTTGCTTCCATCAGTAGCTGCCTGAGTAAGATGAAATTGAGAAAAAAAAGGAAGAATTAAACCCACCAACATAAAAACATATAGAATTATTTTTATAAAAGAAGCATTTTTCATATTAATACAATTTATTAGAGCAATATTATCCAATATATCAATTATTTTTATATTATCATAAATTGCTCAGGAAAAATTTTCAATAATGAAAAAATTAGAGAAATATGCTTAACAAAATTGATAATTGAAAATGTATCATCGAATTAACAAGTTCATTTGTTCAACCGATAAATATTTGTACGTTGAATTACTAACTCCGTCTCTATACCCGGTAAAAAATTCAGTAAGATTGTAAACAGAAGTCTCTGCATTTTTTTGTATCGTTACTACTTCAAAATCACAGGCATATCCATCAAATTCTGAAAAGCTGAAATAATAGATGCCAATTACTGATGGTCTTGATGAAATGAAATTGTAACTTTCGAATAACCATTGATTCTTAAGATTGATATCTTTGAGGTACTCTCCATTTACATAATTATAATAAGCAGTCGTTGCGGTCTCTGCGATAATAATAGGTTTTGAAGGTGCCATTATCTCCATACGTGTGATGTATGGTTCCAACATATCTGTAAATGATTCCCATTTGCCTGAGATACTCGCTGTTGATGGGCACCAACCATAATTGTAAGAACTAAAGCCAATTATGTCTACATATTCATCACCAGGGTAATAATTTTCAAACTGTCTATCAGGAAAACCAGGATCATTCCAACCGTTAGGAGCAAATACCCACCAAACATTCTCGCGACTAATACCATTTTCAATGAATTTATTGTAGATATAAATATATGCCTGTTTATATTCGTCAGAGGTTGATTGTTGGCCGTATACAGTCCAATCACCATTCATTTCCTGTAGTGGTGCGATCATAGCTTTTCTTCCATTACCAAGATTGATCCAGGCTTTGTAAAATTCTATAAAATATCCAATTTCTAAATCTCTGTCTCCATTTAATATTTCTGATGCATTGGCAACCGTTCCTAAATTGATAAAGGAAATATATCCACCTTGCCACAAACTCTCCAGTTGCCGATATAGGTTGTTATTGCCCAAATCATAAACAGGAATTCTGAATGCATCGTCTTCAAGGTTGATGAACCAACCTACAGAAGAGTGTTTTTTCCCAGTCAATTTGTCCAAATCATTCATAACTGGCAGGGCATTTTCATCAGTCCAATATTGCTTGAGATAAATTCCAAAGAATTTAGTATTTGGTTCGAGTACGATTGGCGTTGTTATATATGGAAGGAATACTATTGCTGTAGGTTCTTCAATTGTAGTGGTGGATATACCTGTTTCAGGTTGGTTCGGTGAAAAAGTTTGCGGATAAGGGGTTGCAGAACAAGAATTAAAAAAAACAAAAAACAATAAAAGATAGATTAGTTTTCTTTGAGGGATTTTATTTAGAATTATTGCCACTTTATTATTCATTTTAATATTACCTTATGGATTTTTAGATTATACTCTTATTGAATTTTTAATTAACCAATTTTTACCTTATGAAGAATTAAAATTATATCCAATATTCCAATTTCCAGTAAGATAGTGAAAAAGGAAAGATTATTATTGATCAGGTTATTTCATGAGAATATTGTTCTTACGATCCAACCCCATTTCCCCTGATCCCCGTGTGGAAAAGGAAGCCAGAAGCCTAGTGAAAGCTCGATTTACAGTTAAAGCTTTAGGTTGGGACCGCACAGGCAAACTTTCAACATCTGAAGATAGAGGTGATTTTAGTATTTTAAGACTTCCAATTCGGGCTAAATATGGCTCAGGTTTACTGAATTTCCCTGCTCTTTTTCGATGGCAATTAGGTCTACTCTGGTTTTTATTGAAGAATCGGAAAGATTACGAAATTATTCATGCTTGTGATTTTGACACAATCCTACCTGCGTTACTATCGAAATTTTTCTTTGGTAAGAAAGTAATTTATGATATTTTCGATTTCTATGCTGATCATTTACGAAAAACTCCTCATTTCATTAAAAAAATTATTCGAAGCATTGATTTTTGGGCAATAAAAAATGCTGATGGCGTGATTATTGTTGATGATTCTCGACGTGATCAGATAAGAGGTTCGAAACCAAAAGAATTAATAGTTGTGTACAATAGTCCGGAAGATTATTTTCAAAATCTCCAAAAATTTTCAGAGGTAAAAGGTGTCAAATTAACCATTGCTTACATTGGTCTCTTACAGGTTGAGAGAGGCATATTTGACATTATTGACATTTTAAAAAAGCATCCTTCCTGGTGTCTCGAACTGGCAGGTTTTGGTGGGGATGAAGCAGAAATTCTAAAATCCATCCAAAAAGTGGACAACATAACATGGCATGGGAGAATAGATTATTTAAAAGCAATGCAAATCAGTTCTAATGCAGATGTTTTATTTGCCACATATGATCCATCCATTCCCAATCACCGATATTCAAGTCCGAACAAAGTTTTCGAAGCAATGATGTTAGGCAAACCAATCATTGTGGCTCAGAATACGAATATGGATGTGATCATCAAAAATGCGAATTGTGGGATTATAATTAATTATGGAAATAAACAGGAACTAGAAGAAGCTCTATTACTTTTGGAAGAAAATTCCTCATTTAGAAAAGAATTAGGGGATAATGCCAGGCGAGCGTATGAAGACATTTATAGTTGGGAAAATATGGAAAATCGCCTTATTCATTTTTATAACCGACTCACCTAAGACTGGAAAGTCTTATGAGAGGTAAGAAAATTTTATTGGTAGCAAATACAGATTGGTATTTGTATAATTTTCGTTTATCTCTTGGAAAGTATTTACGCGATCAAGGATATGAAGTCATTTTTGTATCTCCGAGAGGAAATTATGTTGACGATATCATTGCGAACGGATTCAGATTTTTAGAATGGGAGGTTGGAAGGAGATCAATCTTAATATATAAAGAAATCTGGTCGATTTTTAAGATATGGAAAATTTACAAATCAGAAATACCAGTATTAGTCCATCATTTTACAATAAAACCTGTATTATATGGTTCAATCGCTGCGAGATTTTCAAAGGTAAAAGGGGTAATAAACTCAATAACAGGATTAGGTTATTTATTCCTATCAAAAGATTGGATGGGAAAAATATTAAAATTAATTGTTTTTCCCCTTTATAGGTTTTCTTTATCCGGAGGACATGTTCATAATATATTTGAAAATATTTATGATCAACAAACCTTTTTAATCCAGAAATTTACAGATTTAGAAAAAAGTTCAATTATCAATGGTGTTGGGGTTGACGAAGATACTTTTTCACTTACTCCAGATCCTGAAACGGAAATACCATTGATTGTTTTACCAGCCCGAATGTTATATGACAAAGGTGTTAAAACCTTGGTTGAGGCATCAACGATTTTAAAAAGAAACATGAAATTAAAAATTGCCCTCGTTGGAGAACTAGATCCTGGAAATCCCTCTTATATTGATGAAAATACAATTAAAAAATGGGAAAATGAATTTGGTGTAGAGTGGTGGGGATTTAATAAGAACATGCAAGAGGTATATAAAAACTGTAATATCGTTACATTACCTTCACTTGGTGAGGGGTTGCCTACGGTTTTAATAGAAGCTGCTGCCTGTGGTCGGCCAATAGTAACGACTGATGTTGCGGGGTGTCGTGATGTTGTTCAGGACGGGGTCAACGGATTTTTGGTTCCCCCAAATAATCCAGAGGAATTAGCAAATGCTATCTACAAGCTAATTGAGAATCCAGCTTTAAGGATTAAGATGGGATTGGAAGGTCGTAGAATTGTTTTGGAGAAATTTACCTCTAAATTAATAAATAAAAAGACCAATCAAATTTATCAAAAACTATTAAATGAATAATTAATCCAATAATAACTATTGGTAATTTTTTGATTCCGTTTTCCATTGTCAATTTCCTCTATTTCCTTAATCTCGCACGTTCGTCTTCCACAATCGATGAGTCTAATTTCTTGAAAAGGGGTTCGGGTTTGTTGAAGAGCATACCAGGTTTAAGGTCACTGGGTTTCCATTCTCCTTTGCCACTTTCCGGATGGTAGCGAAGAACGGTATGCTTGCCTAATTTGTCATTTTGAGTCACAACTGATTGAGTTCCAAATAGTGATTCTGAATATCCTAAATATTTGTTCAACTTTTCGCTGGTAAATGGGATAAATGGAGCGAATAAAATCTTTAATGAGTCTATAGCCTTCATAGCTGTATAAATAGCTCTCGCGGCAGCTAATTTGTCTGTTTTAATGGCTGTCCATGGGGCTGTCTGATCGAGATATTTATTTACTTCGGAAGCTAATCGAACAACTTCTTGTAGAGCCCCACGCAGGTGGACTGATTCTATTTCATTTCCAACGGTCGTGAAGCCATTATCAATAGTATTGAGCAAATCAACATCAAGACTGGTTAATTCTCCAGGTTCAGGGATTACACCTTCCCAATGCTTGTAGGCAAAAGATAATACCCGGTTAGCAAGGTTACCCCAGGTAGCTACCAGTTCGTCGTTGTTGCGATGGAAAAATTCATCCCAGTCCCAATCTGTATCGCGAGTTTCTGGCATGGCTACTGTTAAATAATAACGCAAAGGATCCGGATCATAACG
>DAOUGX010000614.1:0-1667 GCA_034428855.1 Anaerolineaceae bacterium
AGAAAAATTTTGAATCACTTTCATTTTGTGGTGAATTATTTCCTCCAAAATCACTTTTTGATTGAGGAAGTCTGATAATTCCTTTCAATATCTGATGTTTTTCATATTGGGAATTTATCAATTGAATCTCTTCAAGGTCATCTAAAGATATCCATCCTCGATCAATAAAAACGACATTATTGCTCCCATCCATAATTAATGGTGTCACTACTTTATAACCAGGAAGATTATTCCAGGCTTGATTCTGAAGGTAAATTTCATTAGAAAAATCATAATTTCCAGAGACCTCCACATGTCGATATTCCTTGGATAATAAATCCTGATAATTGAAATCATCATTCAAATTTATCTGAGATGCAGAAATTTGTTCAAGGTAATGTTCATTAAACTCTCTCCTACTCTCTAAGCGATTTAATTGCCAAAAACCAAGCCGAATAAGTACGAATACCCCAATTAGCACAATTATTGTGGTAACAATCCACTTAACCTTTGAATTCTTATCCATTAATTTTTGGCACCTTATCATTTTGGGAGTCAATTGGAAAAATCACAATCGAAAATAACCAAATTAGAATCCCGGAAGGTAGTCCGATCGCCAGAATTCCTTGAAATCGGATATTGTTCGTCAATCTTGGCCTTACCTCTAAACCCATTACCTTCGATGGTTGAAAGGTGCAAACCAAGCTATAGGATTTTGGACTATCCAATGTTAAGGTACCGGATGACCCGGCAGGAACCCAAATCGGACCCAATTGATGACTAACAGTATCATCATTGGTAACAATAATCTTGTCTCCTTCAAAAAATATCATTTCTTCTGGTATGGACGGAATCGGATAACCCATTTCAACCCTTTGTGCTGTATTGGGTGGGATTAAAATTTCAAAAATCTGAGATTCCCGTTCCGTATTTTTAGTCAGAGCATTAAAAGAGATTTCACTAACAATAAGGCCAAACAAAAAAGCAATACCTAATGAAAGAACCAATCGGAAAAATAATTTTCTCCTTGAATCGATATTCATTAAAAATTTGCCTTTCTGATCAGGTAATTCAAGTCAGAAACCAATTCATCAATACTTGTTTCATACAAGTATGTGAGCATCAATTCACCTTCGGAATTGACCAAATAGAGCCTCGATGTATGATCGACTAAATATCCCATTGAGCTTTGAGTCTTCTGAATTTCTCTAAAAACCCCATAATCTTTCCAGACTTTTTCAAGCTGGTCAATTTCGCCTGTCAATCCAAAAAAAGATTGATCAAAAGTACTTAAATATCGGGACATCTGCTCCTGAGTGTCTCTTTCTGGATCAACGGTAATGAAGATAAATTCAACATGCTCTGCATTATTTTTTAATCTAGCTTTTATTTCTTTCATCTCATACAATGTTGTTGGACAAACATCAGGACAATGAGTATATCCAAAGAATATCAACAAGAATTTTCCTGTATGATTTTCTAATTTGTATTCTCCACCCTGGCTGGATAGGAGAGTAAAAGTTGGGGCTGGTATTGCCGGGTCAATTAAAGAACCATTAAATGAATATGGACGCTGAATAACATATCCAAAAACAATCCCAATCATAGCAATCAAAAAAATTAATACCCAAAATCCTGATTTTTTCATTATTTTTCTCTGATTACAATGTACCCATAAGATAGAGTGC
>DAOUGX010000615.1:0-2050 GCA_034428855.1 Anaerolineaceae bacterium
TTGAAAATCCAGCCAGGTTTGGCGTGCTTTCTCTGCCAAAGGGAGTGCCCGCTGCAAAACATTCTCTGGCCGGTAAAAGCTGGCGTTCACCGTAGCCTGAATGTATTCAAACCAGTGTTGGGTGCCATGCAAAACAACCGGGTCTTTCAGAAGGTAAGATCCAATCCACGGATCGATGCGTAATTCTCGCGGTTGGTTATAGATTGTCTGGTCGTGATGAGCCAGATCGAGGTGTACATCAGGGGTGAGGCGGATGATTTCACGCGGTTGGGAGGGTGCTTCATCATGCACAAAGATCAGGTCAACATCGGCTGTGCCACCTAAAAGGGGGAGATCATCAATGACCGAGCCGGTTAAATAGACACATAAAATATGTTTATCCCGAAGTGTGCGTTGCTGTACCACGGTCCTGGCGGCTTTGAGCAAAATATCGCGGGTAATACGCATGGAAAGGATCCTTTCAGGAATGGTCTAAATGGGTAGAGTGGGTTGATAAGGAGAAAGCAATAGCACCTGGCGGATGCGGTTTTCGATCCAGCCCAGTTGATCGGGATGGCGGACAAAATCCAGCTCATTACAGTCCAGGATGAGAACTTTGGAGCTGTGTTGTTGGTTGAGAAAGTAATCATCATACGCCAGATTGAGGTCGTGAATGTAATCACGCTGCATGGTACGTTCATATGGGCGATCCCGCATGGCAATCCGTTGCATGAGCACATCGGTATCGGCGCGCAGGTAGACCAGCAAATCCGGCAGGGGAATCTTCTCGGCCAGGGCTTCATGAATCTTGTAATACATTTCCAACTCGTCCCCTTTGAGGTTGATGCGGGCAAAAAGTGCATCCTTATCAAAGGTGTAATCACTGATCAAATGCACGCCTGTGGAAAGTAATTCAGGCACACGTTGATTTTGCTGGCGGTAACGGGAAAGCAGAAAAAACATCTGGGTTTGAAAAGCATATAGTTCGCGGTTGGCATAAAAATTACTGAGGAAAGGGTTTTCTTCAAAGACTTCCAGCAGTAAATTGGACTCAAAGGCGGGCTGCAACATGCGCGCCAGGGTGGTTTTCCCGACGCCAATCACGCCTTCAATTGAAATATACATAACAGACTCCTGATTATGATTAATATTTGCTTGACAGTCAGATAATTAATAATAAACTATTTTAAGGTATTCATGATTAAAAATGAGCACCGATTGGGGTTGGAAAATCATCAGATTCACAACAGCCTCATCCCAGAAACCATAAATAATTAAATACATAGCAAAACCAGGAGGTAATAATGGCATCATTGAACCGGGTTCAATTAATTGGTCGTGTCGGACGCGAACCGGAATCCAAAACCACAGCCAACGATAAACATCTGTGTACGTTTACGCTGGCTGTCGATCGGCGCTGGAAGGACAAAGCGGGTGAGGTTAAGAAAGAAACGGATTGGTTTAATATCGAAGCCTGGGGAAAATTGTCTGAGTTCTGTGATACATACGTCCACAAAGGAGAATTGGTTTTTCTCGAAGGCAAGCTGCGCACACAAAAGTATGAAAGCAATGGAGAGACCCGCACGTTCACCAAAATTATCCTTGAGGAGATTCAACTCTTTGAGTGGCGTGGTGAAGAAAACGAACTGGATCTTGTGGAAGAGACAGAGTAGATCAAACTTTCCATTCGAATCACCTGAAGACAACTTAATAAAAAAATGTTAAGAAAAATTCCCTTGTTCTGGCTTTCTCTGGCTTTTCTGCTGGGTATTGTTCTGGCAGGTTTTTTGCCGTGGAAACCAGAACTCTGGAAGATTATTTTTTGGGTTTGTCTGGGGTTTTTGTTGGTGGAATGTGTATGCAGAAGAAAGTGGACCATCCTTGCCAAACCAGGGCTGCCTGTCTTTTTATTGCTGATGACTCTGGTGGGCGGGGGTTGGCGAATGACAACCGTCGAACAAAAACCATTTACGGAGAATGATCTGGCTTTTTATAATGATAAAGGCAATCTCTCCCTTCAGGGGGTGGTATGTTCCGATCCACAACACAATGAAAAATCGATCCGGTTCAC
>DAOUGX010000616.1:0-2213 GCA_034428855.1 Anaerolineaceae bacterium
GTAAGGCATTAGCCTTCCAAGCTAACATTCGCGGGTTCGAATCCCGTCTCCCGCTCTAAAAGAAACTGAATTCAGTTTCTTTTTTTTTAATACGCTTATCTCACCACTGGAACGAGAATTGTATATACAGCCTGATACGCAAAATTTTGGCTAGATATTCCGTCAGAACTCTTACCACCTAATACAAACAACCTTGTTTCATAAGGCAAAACGGCAGGAGAGAATCCTATATCAACAGGTGGTGATTCAATCTCAATCCATATATCTTTTGGTGGTAAGTATTGAATGATAGGCAGCTTGTCACTACCCTTTGCATTTCCACCAACGGTGTAGATCATGTCAGCCAGAACGGTTGAGTTCATTCCATAACGTGCATCCGGAAGATCGGCAGCTGAAACCCAGGCTTCCTCACCAAGAAGTTCTCTTTGGGGATAATAAATTAAGTGGTCATCGAAAATTTCTCTTTCGTTTTTTCCACCAAATAGATGAATTTGACCACCTAATACAACAGCTGACATATATGCCCGTTCATCATCAGCTTTACCATATAAAACCCAATCATTCACGACAGGGTCATACATATAAATGCTACTGAGATACTGTCCACCATTAAATCCCCCAAACAAATACAACTTGCCTTCATAAGGAACCATTGCGTACCCACTGAGTGGTTCAGGCAATGATTTTCCTGTTTCCCAGGTTTTTTCTCGTGGATTGTAAACAAACAAACTTGAAACAACTTTTCCGTTATCATTCACTCCACCTGGGATGTAAATCTTTTCACCGAGTATGGCTGCCTGAATATCTTTAAGCCCCACCGGGATGTCTGGTCCTACAGACCAAATTTCAGTGTCAATCTCATATATCAATAATTGATTGGAAACTCCGCTTTCCTTTTCTCCACCAAATAGTAAAAATTTATTTTCATAACGAACAAAGCCCATTTCTGATACACCCACAGGTAAGGAGGTAAGAGAAGACCAACGATTGGAATTTAATACCTCAATTGTTTCGGGTGAAATTGTTCCGGTTATTGCAGCTGAAGGAAAATTATCTCGGAAAATGAAAAAAATGGTTGAAACCAACAACAAAATTCCAATTCCTACAACTAATAATCGCTTCTGGTTTTTTTGATTTTTATTAGGTGGTAGCTCCTGTTCAAATTCCCAGATAGGTTCTTTAATTGAGTTGAGCGATTCAGTCTCTTGAAACTGGATTATTGAACCTGGAGACTCAACCAGACCCATCTTTATCGCTTTCATGGTTGCTTCAGTTCTGGATAAAACCCCCATTTTTGAAAAAATATTCCGCAAGTGAACTTTAACTGTATTAGGGCTGATGATTAATTTGTTGGCAATTTCTTTATTGCTCGCTCCGGTTGCAACCAACCTGATTATTTCAATTTCACGTTCGCTTAATTCCATTTCATCAGTCATTTTTTAATTATATCCTACGAAAATCTGGGATTCGAAATTTTTATTTCTGGAAATCATCTATTATGTAATGTCTGACAAATGACATTTATTTTGAAAAAATGTCTTGATTTTTTTGAAAAACCTTTATAAACTAATACTGAATAAATTCTATATTAATTAATTTTCAGTTTACTTTTTTCCAAAAATAATATCGTGCAATTTTCATGCGCAATTCAATTTTTTTGCGATTTTCCCAACCAATTCAATGTCCATTCATAGGAGGTGAAATTCAAAGATAATTAAAAAATTCTCACTGATATTCATTTAAACCCAAACTAGAAAAAAAAGGAGAAGTTCCAAAATGAAGCAACTTAAAGTTATTCTTGTATTTGCCCTTTTACTCACAGTTCTGTTGTCAGCTTGTAAACCAACTGAAACAGCCCCAGAAGCAACAACCAGTGAAAAACCATTATTCTTTGGTGCATTTGCTACTGCTATTGAAGAGCCTTGGGATGGTGTCATTCACACAGCTTTACAGAAAGCATCAGATGAAGGAAAAATTACCTATGAGTATACCGATGATATTGGTTACTCTGGTGATATGGAAAGAATCTTGCGTGAAGTTGCTGAAAGCAAAAAACCTGCAGCAATTTTTGGTGACGCTTTCGGTAACGAAGAAGCTGTTCGCCGTGTAGCAAAAGATTATCCAGAAATCGCATTTGTTTTTGGATCAGGTTTTGGACCATCAGAACCAAATGTTGCCGTGTTTGATAACTGGATTCATGAGCCTGCTTATCT
>DAOUGX010000617.1:0-2914 GCA_034428855.1 Anaerolineaceae bacterium
GATCATCCGGATTGTTACCCAACATTTACTGATTATTTACAGGCTTTCAAGGAATTTACTCAAAGAATAATTCCAGGTGGTTCCTTATTTATTTATAACGATGATCCTGGAAATCTAAAGTTGCTTCCATTTTTGACCACAGAATCTATCCTGACCTATGGCACATCGGTTACCAGTGATTATCAGGCAAAAAACATAGTATCAAATACGTCTGGTGGATATAGTTTTGATGTTCACAAATCAACGGAGAAATTAGTCTCAACTCACTTACAGGTACCAGGACTCCATAATGTTATGAATGCTCTGGTCACCCTGGCGATTGCGCATCACGAAGGTTTAAATATCTTAAGTGCTTCTCAAGCTTTATCCGAATTTCGGGGGACCTCACGCAGATTCGATATATTGGGAGAAGTTGGAAAAATCACGATCATAGACGATTATGCTCATCATCCAACTGAAATTCAGGCAACACTTCAAGCCGCCAGAACCCGCTATCAAGGAAGAAAAATCTGGGCAATCTGGCAACCTCACACTTATTCACGTACAAAAATCCTTTTTGAAGAATTTAGTAATTCTTTTTCAAATGCAGATCATGTAATCGTCAGTCAGATTTATGCCTCGAGAGAAAAGGATGATGGATTTTCTGCAGCGGAGGTAGTGAAAGCAATGGAACATCCTGATGCACGATACATTCCTTCATTGATAGAAATAAGCGATTACTTGTGTGAACATCTTGCCACAGGAGATGTAATGCTGGTCTTTTCAGCAGGGGATGCAACACAAATTAGTAAAGATGTATTGTCAAGACTTATCCAGAAGGAGCAACAATGAAATTTAGCAACAGATATGAAACTGAAGTACAGGAAGTCGGCCCAATTACTTTTTTTGCTGTTGGAAAAGATCTCATTGGTCAGGAAATTATAGATGACAGCCCTAAAATACCCGCAAAGAAAGCACCCGTGATTCAAAATAAAAAAGAAGTTGTGCATAAATTAATCAAGTATTTCAAACAATCATAAAGAGTGAAGGTAATGGACATAACAAAGGCAATTGGTATTCTTGAACAAAAATACGGAGACAGGCTGCAAAATCAGGTAGCATTAAAGAATTTTGCGACTGCTCGTGTAGGTGGAAATGCCACCTGGTTCTTGGTTATCAATAGCGCAGATGAACTCTCTGATGTAATTCAAATTTGTTGGGACAATGCACAAATATTTTTCCTGTTAGGAGCAGGATCAAACGTATTATTCAGTGATGAGGGGTTTAATGGTCTGGTGATCGTCAATCATGCCAAAACCATTGAAATAAGAATAGATGGAACAAAACCTCAAATTTTTGCAGAATCTGGGGCGGGATTAGGACTGGTAGCACGAAAAGCCGCGCTGGCTGGACTATCCGGTCTGGAGTGGGCAGCCACCATCCCTGGCACAATTGGTGGAGCGGTGTACGGCAATGCGGGTGCTCATGGCAGTGATATGCACCATAATCTGGTCCTGGCTGATATCTTGCAACAAGGAAAGGGGAAATCTATCTGGAATAAAGAGGATTTCCAATTTCGTTATCGCAGCAGTATCTTAAAACGCCAGGAAGAAAGAGGGATCGTTTTATCGGCAATTTTGGATTGCCAGCTGGATGATCCGGAAAAGATCAAAGAAAAAATGCAAATTTATACAGATCATCGTAAAAAGACACAACCACCAGGAGCAAGCATGGGTTCCATGTTTAAAAATCCTCCTGGAGATTACGCTGGTCGATTGATTGAAGCAGCTGGTTTGAAAGGTTTCACCATAGGTGGTGTCAAAGTCAGTGAAATACATGCAAATTTCTTTGTTAATTCTGATCAGGCTACCGCAAGAGATATATTCGAGCTAATCCTACATGTACAACAATCTGTAAAAGAATCTTTCAATGTAGACCTGGAGCTAGAAGTGGAATTGATAGGGTTCGATCAGCAAGCAAGTCAAAATCATTCTCATCAAAGGAAGGCTATGATATGAACCAGTTAACGGTTGGCGTTTTATTTGGTGGCAGATCAGGAGAACATGAAATATCTTTAATGTCTGCCCGCTCAATCCTTGAAAAAATTGATAGAAATAAATATCGAGTATTAGAAATTGGCATCACCCACGATGGAGTATGGTTTGTGGGAGATGATGTATTATCAGCGTTTGAAAATAAAAATCTCTCACTACTTAAACCAGCCTGTTTGATAGCTGAACCAGGTTCACACATAATTTTCATCCGTGAGGATAGAGATAATGGGATCCTCTTGGTTCCATTTGCCAAACTGGATGTGATCTTTCCAGTAACGCATGGTCCATTTGGGGAAGATGGGACCATTCAGGGATTGCTGGAAATAACTGACATAGCCTTTGTTGGTGCAGGAGTCTTAGGTTCGTCTGTGGGAATGGACAAAGCTGTTTTTAAACAGGTGATGCGTGCTAATCAAATACCCGTCGTGGATGAATTGGTTTTTTCACGCACTGAAATTGAAGCAGATATCAATAAGGTTATCCAAAAAATTGAAGAAATGAAGCATTATCCGTACTTCACCAAACCAGCCAATATGGGGTCCTCAGTTGGAATCAATAAATGTAAGAATCGACAGCAACTCAAAGAGGGGTTGTTGGATGCTATCCAATATGATCGTCGTATTTTAGTAGAAGAAGGTCTCGAACGACCACTTGAGATTGAAATCTCGGTATTAGGCAATGATAACCCACTCGTGTCTTTACCCGGTGAAATCGTTCCAGGAGATGAATTCTACAGTTATGATGACAAATATATCAATGGTATTTCAAAATTGATCATTCCAGCTGAACTTTCAGAGGATATGATCCATCAAATTCAGGAAATAGCCGTCAAAGCTTATAAAGTCATCGATTGTGCTGGTATGGCTCGTGTTGATTTTATG
>DAOUGX010000618.1:0-3244 GCA_034428855.1 Anaerolineaceae bacterium
AACACCTTTTTTGACCAATTCATCATCCAGACGCTGAACATATTCATTTCCATAAAGCACAATCTGACCACCATGGTCACCATCTGCCACAGGTTCTAATAAATTTTTGGGTATATCATTTAAGGAAAGTTTGAAATCCTTATCTAAAAAATTAAATTGTGCAAATTTCAATCCCCGAATATCAGTCCTACGCCAGGCTTCTTCTCTGGTAGTTGGAATGGCTATTTCACCATAAATCTTCCAGGATTTTTCTCGATATTCATCTATCACTGGATGAGTGGTGATACGAATGTCATTCTTCGAAAATGAAAATTCTTGAGATTCAGTTTTTTTCTTTGAAGTTGTAATTACAACTGGTTTTTTCAATACCATAATTAAATCGGTCCTTCCGTATTCCTATTAACCCACTGATCCTTCCATTTGTAATTGGATCAAGCGATTCATTTCTACTGCGTATTCCATCGGTAATTCTTTTACCAGTGGTTCAATAAAACCAGATACAACCATCGTGGTCGCTTCTTCTTCACTCAAACCTCTACTCATCAGATAAAAGAGTTGTTCTTCACCGACTTTTGATACAGATGCTTCATGTCCGATACTTACATCTTCCTCATCTATTTCAATGTAAGGATAGGTATCAGACCGACTTTGAGGATTTAGTAATAATGCATCACAAACCACATTTGAGCGAGCATTAATTGCTCCTTTGTGAACTTTTAATAATCCACGGTAAGAAGAACGTCCGGTACCCTTACTGATTGATTTAGAAATAATTTTGCTGCTGGTATTTGGAGCAAAGTGTATGATTTTTCCACCAGCATCCTGATGCTGACCATTCGATGCGAAAGCAACCGAAAGAATCTCACCATGGGCTCCTTCCCCTAATAAATAACAGGAAGGATATTTCATCGTAACTTTTGAACCAAGGTTACAATCGACCCACTCCATGGTTCCACCCGCATCGACTTTTGCGCGTTGGGTAACCAGATTATATACATTCGTGGACCAATTCTGAATGGTACTGTATCGAACACGAGCATTCTTTTTTACCACAATTTCGATCACTCCACTATGAAAAGAATCAGTGGTGTAAGTTGGAGCAGTACAACCCTCAACGTAATGAACTTGTGCACCTTCATCTGCAATAATGAGTGAACGCTCAAATTGCCCAATATTGGCAACGTTCAAACGAAAATATGCTTGCAATGGCAAATCTACTTTGACACCTTTAGGTACATAAACAAATGATCCGCCTGACCAGACAGCGCTATTCAAAGCGGAGAATTTATTGTCCTCAATTGGAATAACCGTTCCAAAATATTCTCTGAAAAGATCTGGGTGTTGTCGTAATCCTTCTTCGATACTGAGAAAAATTACACCTTGCTTTTCCAAATGCTCTTGAATGCTGTGATAAACCATCTCTGATTCATATTGAGCACCCACCCCGGCTAAAAATTTTTGTTCCGCTTCCGGGATTCCTAATTTATCAAATGTGTCTTTAATATTTTCCGGCACATCATCCCAGGATCGACTTTCCATTTCTGAAGGTTTGACGTAATAGATGATGTTCTCCAAATCCAGATGGGAAATATCAGCGCCCCAATTTGGCATAGGACGTTGAAAATAGTGTTTCAATGCTTTAAGGCGAAACTCCAACATCCATTCAGGTTCTTTTTTCATGGCAGAAATTTGTCTGACCACGTTTTCATTCAAACCTTTTTCTGTTTTAAAAACTGAAACATCCGGATCACTAAATCCGTATTGGTATTCACCTAATTGCTCAAGAAATGTATCCTGAACGTTCTCACTCATGATTGACCTCCTACTTCATTTCTGGTGACTTGTGCCCGCAAATTTTAGTAACCATTTACTTTTTCACGGATCCAGTCATAACCATGTTCTTCTAGATGTAAAGCGAGATCACTTCCACCAGATTCCACAATTCTTCCATCCATCATTACATGCACGAAATCTGGTTTTATGTAATTTAATATGCGTTGATAATGTGTAATTATGACTACACCAAGGTCTGGTCCTCTTAATGTATTGACTCCATCTGCAACGATCTTAAGAGCATCAATATCCAGACCAGAATCTGTCTCATCCAGAATTGCAATTTCAGGTTTCAACATTGCCATTTGTAAAATTTCTGCTCGTTTCTTTTCACCACCTGAAAAGCCATCATTTAAATAACGACCCGCAAAGGAGGGATCCATTCTAAGAAGTTCCATTTTTTGCTTAACTTCTTTTCTAAATTCTAAAAGAGGAACTCCTTTATCATCTGGGTTTGTGGATCTTCGCCTTGAATTGACTGCAGATCGTATGAAATTTGCAACAGTTACACCAGGAATGGCGACAGGATATTGAAACGCCAGAAAAATACCCAATATTGATCTTTCATTAGGCTCTAAATCTAAAATATTCACACCTTTGAAATACACTTCTCCTTCGGTCACTTCATATGCAGGATGCCCCATTAATGTGTACGCAAGTGTAGATTTACCAGTGCCATTTGGGCCCATGATTGCATGAACTTCACCTTTAGGAAGCGTGAAATTTAAACCTTTTAATATTTCTTTTCCATCTATATTTACATGTAAGTTTTTTATCACCAATTCAGACATGAATGAACTATCTCCTTATAAGAATTGTAATTCGATGAATAATTTTCTCACCGAAGTAACCAGAATTATATCACGCGAGAATAATTGGGTCAATATTTATTATAATAATCATAAATATTGACAATTTCATTTTATTTATGATATACTGCCAAAAAATAACCAACTCATGGTATCAAAATGAAAAGTACAAGAGAGAAAATCTTATTATTCTTACTGAAAAATCCTAAATCAACCATCAGTGATTTAGCAGATGCTGTTACGATTAACACAATTTCAGTACGGCATCACCTTAATAACCTTCAAGCGGATGGTTTGATTTTAGCTGAAGAAGAACGACATGGCGTAGGAAGACCAAGATTGGTTTATTCACTATCTGAAGAGGGTTTAGAGAGATTTCCTTCTCGATATTACCGATTAACGAATCGTATTCTGGAAAGATTTAAAGAAACGCTCTCCCCAGATTTATTGAACAAAATCTTTGCAGAGATTGCAAAAGAAATCGCTTCTTCTCATCGAAATACATTGAAAAATATGGCGATGGAAGATCGATTAAATTTTATTCAGGATCTCCTGGATGAAGAGGGGTTTCATGTGGAGTGGGAAAAGAAAAATGACCATTA
>DAOUGX010000619.1:0-6230 GCA_034428855.1 Anaerolineaceae bacterium
GGCGAGGTAGCTCAGTTGGCAGAGCAACGGACTCATAAGCCGTGGGTCGTGGGTTCAAGCCCCACTCTCGCCACAAAAAGCGGTTGGATTTTTCTGGTCCAACCGCTTTGTCTTTTATAAAGATAAAAATTCCATACTAATTTTATTTCAATAGCAGTCTACTCCACTGCCAGGGGTAGAGTCGCTGCTCCGCCAGTATCTTTGAATGGATCGTATACCGCTTCCATCTGGTCACGGAATTGTTTGGTGTAGAGGCGATAGTATTTACCACCTTTCTTAAGCAGCTCGGAATGTGAACCGATTTCAGCAATTTGCCCATCTTCGATAACGATGATACGGTTGGCCTTTTTGATGGTGGACAGGCGATGGGCAATGATGAAGCTAGTTGAATTTTTCATTAAGGTTTCCATTCCTTTTTGGATGAGCGCTTCAGTCAGCGTGTCGACTGAACTTGTTGCCTCGTCCATAATGAATAATTCAGGATTTGCTAAAACTGCCCGGGCTAAACTGACCAGTTGTTTTTGTCCAACTGATAAAAGATTTCCTCCTTCACCCACAGGTTCTTCGTACCCTTTTTCCAACTTCACTATGAAATCGTGGGCACCAGCTAATTTCGCTGCTTGTTCAATTTCTTCATTGGTAGCATCCAGTCGACCGTATCGCAAGTTCTCGCGTATTGTGCCTGAGAACAAATGTGGCGTTTGTAATACCATTCCAATGCGGGATTGAATGCCGTGTAAGGAATATTGTTTGTAATCTTTTCCGTTTATCAGTATTTTTCCCTGAGTTGGTTCATACATTCGGCAAAGCAAATTCACTATGGTTGTCTTGCCACCACCAGTCGGGCCGACCAATGCGATTGTCTCTCCGGGGTTTACTTTCAAAGAAAAATCTTTCAGAACTGGTTTACTGTCATCATAGGCAAAAGTAACATGGTCAAATTGAATTTCACCAAAAATGCTGCCTGGATCATAAGCGTTCGGTAAATCTTTAACACTGGGATCTGCATCCAATAGTGAGAAAATCCGCTCTCCGGAAGCCATGGCATGTTGCATTTCTGCAAAGACACGAGCCAGATCCTGGATTGGCCACATCATAAATGTCACATAGGAGACAAAAGCCTGAATGCCTCCAATTGTGATAAATCCATATTCAGCTTGAAGTCCACCATACCAGACGATCGCACCCAAGGCGAAAGATGAAATGATCTGCACGGTTGGTAAAAACAAAGCTGAAAGCCAGGCAGCGCGATAGGAAGCTTTATACATATCTCTGGTGATATAACTGAACTCTTCCAGGTTACCCGCTTCACGTCCAAGCGCTTTGATCACACGAACGCCGGTGATGTTTTCATTGTACGCACCGGTTATTTTCGAGTTTAATTTTCTGACATTCCTGAATTGAACCAAAATTCTTTTTCGGAATTGAATGGAAACAAAAAACAAAATTGGCAGTGCGATGAACACTAATAATGCCAGTTTCCAGCTGATGACTACCATGAAGATCATAGCAGTGATGATATTCATTGCACCCCAGGTCATATCCAGAAGACCCCAGGTAACCAGATCGGCCACCCTTTCGGTATCAGATGTAACTCTGGACATGATCCATCCAACGGGTGTACGGCTGTAATACGATAAAGATAGTTTTTGCAGGTGATTGAACAATGCTTTCCGTAAATCATATCGAATACGTTCACCCAGTACACCAGCCAAATAAATGAAGAAGAAAACAAAAAGTGCCTGGACAACTAATAAGCTACCATAGATTGTTAGTATCCCAATAAGAGCTTCTTTGTTTCCTGCGACAATGCCTTCATCAATTAAGCGTTTACTTAAGTATGTAAAAAACGAATCCAAGCCAGATACCGTTGCTATTGCTAATAGAAAACCGACTACCCATTTCCAGTGTGGTTTGGTGAGCCCTAGGATTCTACGGAAAGTTTTTCCGGTAAATTTTGTTTGAAAATCCTCTTCCTCAAAATATTCTTCAGACATTGGCTATCTCCTTCTCAAGTTCCTGTTCTATGCGCGTCTGAATATCATAGATTTGCTTATACATACCTTCCTGGTTGACCAGCTCTTGATGCCTTCCTGATTGAATAATTCGGCCTTTATCAAGAACAAGGATTTGATCAGCATTCATAATACTTTGAATACGATGTGCAATGATAAAGGTTGTGCGGTCTGCCATCAGATTTTTCAATGCATTTCTAATTTCTGCTTCTGTTTCCGTATCTACCGAGGAAGTTGAATCATCCAATATTAGAATTCTTGGATTTTTCAACAAGGTTCGTGCAATCGCTACCCGTTGTTTTTGTCCACCAGAGAGCGTCACACCTTTTTCACCAACCAGGGTAGCATATCCCTCCGGAAAACTTGTAATGACATCATGGACGGCTGCGTTCTTCGCTGCATTTTCAATTTCATGCTGGTCAACTTTTTTACCAACTCCATAGGTAATATTTTCGCGAATACTGCGTGAGAACAAAAAAGGCTCCTGTTCTACGATTCCGATCTGGCTTCGTAGATATCTGCGAGGGTATTCACGCAATTCAACACCATCTAAAAGCAGTTTTCCGGATGTGTAATCGTAAAATCTGGGCAATAAATTTACCAAGGATGTTTTTCCGGAACCGGTCGAACCAAGTAAGGCGATCACTTCACCTGGTTTTACGTGGATTGTGATATCTTCCAATACAGGATCACCTTCTTCGTACTTAAATCCAATATTAGTAAACTCAATTTCTCCTCTTAATTTTTGAGGGATAATGGCAGACCCATCATCCAATGGTTCGCGATCTTGTTTGATGATTTCAATCACACGGCCAAAAGAAACCATACCGGTTGACAATTGCACAATCAAACGACCAAGGTTACGCATTGGCCAAATGATCCATATCAACATACCTGCATATGCAAGGTATGAACCTATGCTTATTGTTCCGTTGATAGCGAATACCGCTCCCATATAGAAGCCGGTTATCATTTGTGCTCCACAGACGATATCTGAGATCGGCCAAAAAAGAGAATGCATCAGTAATAATTTTTTTCCTAAGGAATATTTCTTCCAGTTTTCTTTTTCAAATTTATTAATTTCATACGACTGTCTGGCAAATGCTTTGACAACTCGTACACCTGATAAATTCTCCTGTAAGGTGGTGGAAACAACGGCATCCTGTTCCTGATAAGCTTCGTATTTTTTTGATACTTGTTTGAAAAACAAAATGGATGTCAACACGATGATTGGGACGACAATGATGGAAATGAATGCCAGTTGAACGTTGATCGTTGCAATCATAGCAAAGTTAACGGCAAATAAAATGATAATTCGTCCAATGCCAATTGCCTGATCCGCGAAGAACCTACGTAAAGCATCCACGTCTGATGTTGATCGCTGGATCAGTTCTCCGGTTTGCATTTTATCGTGATAAGTGAAGGTTAAATTTTGAATGTGATCGTACAAATAATTTCGTAATCGACGGGTGGAGCCTTCGGCAGTTTCGGCAGCTAATCGACCACTTAAAAATGAAAAACCGCCTTCCAGACTTGCCAGGAGAACAAACCCTGCTGCAATCATAACCAGACTCATTGATTTTTGTTCCGACACAAAATATGAATCAATGAAATAACTTAATAAAAGATATGTGGAGGTTTTTGCTCCAGCAGAAATCCCTAAACTGATCACAGCTCCGAGGTATTTCCAATGGTAACCATGCATCATCCGCCACAACCCTTTAATTTTTCCTTTGGTGATGACATTTTTCAAGTCGTAATCTAAGTAAGTCTCGGTGGTATTCACAATGTTCTCCAAAATCTTCTATTCCTGCTGATTTTACTTTTCATCCAGGTAATTACAATATTGATCAAAAAATCGACCTATTTCTGACCCATCAAATTTATCAAAAATCTAAAAATAATACACCGTGCAAAAGTCGAAAAAAATTCAGTCCAATCGATCAAAAAATACCTGTCTATTTGACCAGTTATTAGTAGTCAATCAAAAAGACGGCTCATTATATCAAACATCGGGATGTAGTTTAAAAATCCGGATAAGAAATTAACCAATCATTAAATAATCATGTTTTGGTTATAAACCTTGTTCGATACCGTATTAATAGAAGAAAGATAAAAAATTGAATGATTGCATTATTGATTGTAGAAAACTGATCAAAATAAAAGAGAATTAAATTGGCAATTCCCATCATGATTAACATTGTTGCTATACCAATATTTATTCCAATATGTTCTTTTCGTACCACAATAAACAATCCGGATATGATACTGAAAATCCCAAGCGTACCTTCTAATCCAATTTTCGCCTGAAACCAATTTAAACCGCTCACATTACTAACCAGATTATTAGAAATCAGGTTATTTAATATAGATTCAACCGCTTTCGGATTATCAAAAATTCTCAAAATAACCCACGGTTCTACTATAGAATAAAATCCCCATCCTAACAAAGCCACGATCAGAAGAATTCTCAGACGTTTTTTACTAAACCATTTCGCTTCCAGTACCCGAATTCGGAGAGTCCATTTTTCAATAAACCCTGGTTTGTGAGGTATCAAATAGGATTCTCGATCTTTTAAATATTCAGTTAATACAATAGCCAATTTGCGGATTTGGTCATCCTCGCTATGCTCGACGGTTGCTTCCAGGTATTGAAGCACCTGACGGTGTTCTTTGATTGAGAGGTCATTATCCAGTAATTCTTCTAATTCCTGAAATGCATGGTACATATAGATTCTCGAGTTTTTTTCTCGTGGTCGTTTAATCCGCACATATAAGAGAGCGGTCAACAAAAAGAATGCGTAAATGATGGGTGCTGCGGATGGATAGAAATAATCGTTCGTTTGAGTAATGAATTTACCCACTTCATCAATGAAAAGACCGATGCCAACACCTGATAGCAATGCACTGAGATCCAATGCCCAACGATTGGAAAAAATTAATGGGAGTAAACTTCCCAGAAAAAGCAATAAACCTCCCCAAAGAACATGAGCTATATGTAATTCTCCTCCACCCAGCTGAGGATATCCCGTTAGCTCTAAAAATAATCGGGTTAATGATACAGATGAAGCAAAACTGATCAGGGTGATCAATAAATATTCATTAACACGGTTCTGAAAAATAGGAGATCGATTTTCTTTTTTTTTCATGTTTCACCTTTGTTTGGTAAAATTGAAAAAACGTGTACAGGTTGGAAAAAATAAAAAATTGTTACACTTTACGATTATACAAGGATTGAAATGACTTTACCGAAGTATTTATTGGAAGCTTATGAAAATATTCCTCAGGATGAGACGATCAATGTTTTGATGCGCCATTCGATTCGTTTTCCTATAGAGAGTGATGCAGAAGTTTTTACTGCACAACTTACTCCGGAAGGTGAAGTATTAGCAGCTGATTTTGGTGCATGGATAAATCAAAAATATAGAATTGGTAATATTGTCACTTCTCCAATTAACCGATGTGTGGTAACTGGAAAATTATTAGCTTTAGGGGCAGGTAATCACCGAGTTGTTACACCTGATCCGGTACTATCTCATCCCAACGAAAATGGTGAGTATGATTCATTTGATGATTATTTTGGTTCATGGAACTGGCCAGAAAGAATCGAACAAATCGCTTTAAAAATGTTTCCAGATGATAAATCTCAAAAATTGAATTTTCTGGTAACCCATGATACTGTTTTGGCGTTAATGGCTGCTTATTGGCTAAAATTGGACATCAGGGCACCTTATGACTGGCCTGATTATCTGGAGCCAATGTTTTTTTGGAAAAAAGGTGAACAAAAAGTTATTTCTTTTCGAGGAGAAAATTTCTTTTTGGACTGAAAAACGGAAAAAAACTCCAAACTATTCTGCAAAAGGATTTGATAAAAAACCTTCGCTATAATTAAAATATGCAAATTCGTGATTATGTCATTTATAGTCACTTACGACCTCCTCGAAATCACCAGGGTGTCCTCTCTCGTCCACGTGTAACTCAGACCATACAGGAAAGTATTTACTATCCGCTCCTTATCATCCAGGCTGGTACCGGGTATGGTAAGAGCACTGAGTTGGTTAACCTGACAGATTCACTTCAAAATTATTATTGGTACAGCATTCAAGAATCTGACCGAGATCCATTTTTGTTTCTGGCAAAATTGTTTTCTTCGTTTGCGAATGGGGATAGAAAAATTGGTGAACAGGTTTTGAAATTAATGGAGAGCGAAAATCG
>DAOUGX010000620.1:0-6853 GCA_034428855.1 Anaerolineaceae bacterium
CAAGCGCTGCAAGCAGCGGTGGATGCCGGCGAGTTAACCCAGGAGCAGGCTGAATGGATGGATCAGCGTATGGAATCCATGTGGTCAGGTGACTATAGCAGTTTCGGGGGTTGCCATGGCGCAAATGGCTGGAACAACCCGGAAAGCTCGAGATTTGAGAGCCGCTATAGCCCAATGATGGGTGGTAGATGGGGAAACTCATTCTAAACTGAATAAAAACTGGAAAACAAAGGGGCTATCCAAAAGTTAGATCGGATAGCCCCTATTTTTTTAATGCTATCGGAGAAAAATTCCTGAATTCCACTCCATGATAGCAAGAATACTTTTTGATTATCTTTAACAAAACTTTACAATTCCTTGAATTTTCCTTCATCCTTCTTTGTTAAGATTTGAATATGAGAATAAATCATTCCCGTAAATGAAGCAAGAAAGGAGTAGATCTTATGATGGGATATTGGTATGGAAATAATGGATGGATTGGATTGATTATCAATCTGGTGCTTTCAATTGGATTGATCATCGGAATCGTATTCTTTGTAATCTGGATCGTAAAAGAAGTAAATAACAACAATCGAGGTTCACAAAATAAAGAAACTTCATCAGCCATGGAAATTGTCAAAGTGCGATATGCGAAAGGTGAAATCTCTCGTGATGAGTACTTAAATCTTTTAACCGATCTGGGAACAAGGTAGGTGAAAAATGATGGGAGGATTCGGTATGTTTGGAGGCATGTTCATTTTTTGGATCTTGATCATTGTCCTTGCAGTTTTACTGGTAAAAGGTTTGTTCAACGCTAACGATTCAAGGTCAAATGAGAATTCAACAATTGCAAAGCAAATCTTAGACGAAAGATATGCAAGAGGAGAAATCAACCAGGAACAATACAATTTGATGTTGAGAGACATCCAATAACCGAAAAATCAAATAAACAAACCAGTTTATTAGAGAAAGGAAATTTCCAATTGCAGAAAAATGAAAATGAACATAATGATGGGATGCATCATCACATGACAAAAAACCACGATGCAGGGCATCAAACTCGAAAACCTGAAAACCATGTGGATCATCATGTGTCCAATATAAAAGCAGAACATGGGGGACACGAAGAACGCGATACCCATGTTGATCATTCTGGTCATGAGCAGATGTTCAAACGAAAATTTTGGGTGTCTTTAATGCTTTCTGCACCGGTGCTGCTTTATAGTCAAGGTTTCCAGATGTTGTTGGGTTTTTCCATGCCGGTTTTTCCTGCCTCCCATTGGGTGGCTCCATTCTTCTCTGGAATTGTCTTTTTCTTTGGAGGTGTGCCATTTCTCCGGATGGCTATTCCTGAAGTTCGTAAACGCAAACCAGGAATGATGACACTGATCTCATTGGCTATCATGGTTGCATTTATCTATAGTTTAGCAACATTGTTCATGGCAAGCCAGGAAGACTTTTTTTGGGAATTAGTAACCTTGATCGATATCATGCTGTTGGGTCATTGGATCGAAATGCGTTCCGTTCGACAGGCTTCCGGAGCATTGAATGCATTGGCAAAACTTATGCCGGACACAGCCGAGCGGATCGATCGAAATGGACAAACTAACCTTATTTCCCTGTCCGAATTAAGTTTAGATGACTTGGTACTGATTCGCCCTGGTGCAAGCATTCCTGCTGATGGTGTGGTTGAACAAGGTGAATCATCTGTTAATGAAGCTATGATCACTGGCGAATCCAAACCGGTTGATAAAAAAATTGATGAAAAAGTAATAGCGGGTTCCATAAATGGTGATGGCAGTCTACGGGTTCGGGTTTCTGCCACAGGTGATCAAACAGCAATAGCAGGTATTATGCGATTGGTCCAGCAAGCTCAGCTATCCAAAAGTCGGACTCAATTATTGGCCGATAAGGCAGCTGGCTGGTTGTTTTATATCGCTCTAGGAACTGCAGTGGTTACTGCCATTGCGTGGACGATCGGAATTGGGTTTAATGTGGAGGTTATTAAGCGAGTAGCTACAGTTCTGGTTATCGCCTGTCCTCATGCCTTAGGTCTGGCTATTCCCTTGGTTGTAGCGATCACCACAGCACTCGGTGCTAACCATGGCATTTTAGTAAGAGACCGGTTAGCATTGGAAGCTGCTAAAGATATTGATATAGTCATCTTCGATAAAACTGGCACACTCACTGAAGGTCGTTTTGGGGTAGTAGAAATCAAAACAGTAGGCAACATCAACCCCGATGAGAGTTTGGCATTGGCTGCAGCAGTGGAAAGTGACTCAGAACATACCATTGCAAAAGGAATTCGACGATCTGCTCAACAGAAGAACTTAAAGTTACCTGCAGTACAGGATTTTGAAGCAATCAAAGGTCGTGGTATTCGAGCCAAAGTAGAAAATCACGAGATCTATGTTGGTGGACCACGTCTGCTTGAAATGTTGAATTTAACGCTTCCAGGTCCGCTCAATCAGTTTGAACAGGCATCCAGCACAAAAGGGCGCAGTGTGATTCACCTGATTCAAGACGGTAATCCATTGGCTTCTTTTGCTTTGGCTGATGTAATTCGCCCTGAAAGTCACAAAGCTGTTGAGCTCCTGCACAAAATGGGTGTTAATGTCGCTATGTTGACTGGTGATAGCGAGGCAGTCGCAAAAGCAGTAGCAGAGGAATTGGGGATTGATACTTTTTTTGCTCAAGTATTACCTGAGAACAAAGATCAAAAGGTGATTGAGTTACAAAAAAAAGGAAAACGAGTAGCAATGGTAGGCGACGGCGTAAATGATGCACCAGCTCTTACTCGTTCGGATGTAGGCATTGCCATTGGTGGTGGAACAGACGTAGCAGTTGAGAGTGCTGAGATCATTCTGGTGAAATCAAATCCAATGGATGTTGTCAAAATCATAAAACTCAGCCGAGCTAGCTATCGCAAGATGCGACAAAATTTGATCTGGGCGACTGGATATAATGTGGTAGCAATCCCATTAGCCGCAGGTATATTAGCACCTTGGGGCATATTGCTTTCACCTGCAATTGGTGCTGTTTTAATGTCATTGAGTACCATAATTGTGGCAATCAATGCGCAATTGTTACGGACACACCGTCTGTGAAAGAAACAATTAGAACAAGAATTACAAAAAAAAGATTCAATAAATAGAAAAGGATTAAGGAAAATGATTAAATCTCGTCGTTTGTTATTTGTTGTCATCGTCGCTGCAATCGCGATCACCATAGCTGTAATTCAAATTAGTAAACCCAGCAATAAAACTGAATCAGCATTTTTGGAAAAATATGGATTAAATAATTTATCAGTTGAAGAAATAGTTTATTCCCTCGATAGCAGCAAATCTGACCCCATTGGTCTCAGTGCCAGCATTACCGGAGAATACCTGGTTCTTACTGATAGTTCTGAAGAAATAAAGCTGGCTTTACCGCAAGATAAATTCTATCTCTCATTCGCACCATATATCACGGAAAACCATCCATGCTCGACTCATAGTTTATCATCCTGCCAGGGTGAGCTGGTCAATCAGACTGTGAATGTGATTATTACTGACGATAAAGGAAATGAGATCATCAATTCTGATTTGACAACCATGGAGAATGGCTTCGTGGGTGTTTGGTTACCTCGAGATATGAATGCCAAGATTCAGGTCGAGTATGATGGCCTATCCGCCCAAACCACAATTTCTACTTTTTCTGGTAGTGACACATGTTTAACAACCCTTCTGCTTAGTTAATATTTACTTTTCTCCATAGCGGTTTTAGAAATAAAATCAGGAAATTTTTCCAGTATTTCCTGATTTTTTTATATTCCTCACCACTCCCACACCTGCCACACTACCAGATTGAACTGCGCATCCACCATGTCATCCAACTTCCTCCCATCTCACCACCCCCACGTACTGGTTAAGCAAACAGGTGAGTTTATAATGTCAGCATAGGTGATGAATTTCCTAGAACCCCAGAATCCAATTTAGGCATAATTCAACCTCCATTACTGTACGTCTGGGTTCGTAAAAACATTGTTAAAAAGAGAATTTTGTTGTTGCATATGATATTATTCTGAGATTGCGTGAAAAATTTTATTATTCAGGATGAATAATGCAGACAGAAGAACCCATTCTAGAATTTCCATGTGATTTCTCGATTAAATCAATCGGTGAGGATGTGGATGATTATCAACAGTTTGTCATCGATACAGTTGCTGGTATTGTGGGTGAACTGGTTCCGGAGAATATCACTGCACGGTTGAGCACCGGAAATAAATATCTGGCGGTGACAGTGGTGTTTATTGCCGGGAGTCGTGAACAACTGGATGAAATCTATCAGGCATTGAACCAGGATCAGCGCACCCGTTTTATCATTTAGGCGCCGACGAGAGGATTAAACAAAAAAGCTGGCAATTTTGCCAACTTAATTCAGGCGTGAAGCCTGTGTTATAATCGCAGAGTGCCGAAGGTGGGAATCGAACCCACATACCCGAAGGTACACGATTTTGAGTCGTGCGCGTCTGCCTATTCCGCCACTTCGGCTCTTGAATAGTGCAGAGTATATCTAAAAAACTCGGAAGGGTCAAGGAATTCATTCATATGCGCCTAGGAATAATCGGGTTACCCCAAACAGGAAAAACAACCATTTTTAATGCCGTTACCAGAGGAGATATTCCCACGGGCATGTCCGCTGGTCGTGTGCAGGTTAACACCGCCGTGGTGGATGTGCCGGACACCCGTGTGGATAAACTTTCGGCCATGTTCAACCCCAAAAAGACCATTTACGCCAAAATCACCTATGCCGATATTGCGGGTCTGGATGGTAGTGCGGGTAAAAGTGGTATCTCGGGCAGTCTGCTGAATCAATTAACCCAGATGGATGGTTTCATTCATGTGTTACGTTGTTTTGAAGATGATAATGTCCCCCATCAGGAAGGTTCAGTCGACCCGCTTCGTGATTTGCACATGATGGACAGTGAATTCATCATTAATGATTTGATCTTTGTCGAACGCAAACTGGAACGATTAACCGATGAACGCCGCAAGGGTGCCGGTCGGGACAAAGCCAGTATTGACCGTGATATTCAGCTGTTTGAGCGCATGCAGGTCGCTTTAAATGAAGAGAAACCGCTGCGGGATATGGGTATGAGCGAGGATGAAGTTGCCAGTCTTTCCGGATTTGGTTTCCTGACCCTGAAACCTGTCCTGGTGGTTCTGAACCTGTCGGAAGGACAGACTCCTCCAAAATTCGAGTATCCGCACCAGCACAGTCTGGTGGTGCAATTGCAGGGCAAACTGGAAATGGATATGGCAAAACTATCGCCTGAAGATGCGGAAATGTTCATGGCTGAGTATGGAATCACTGAATTAAGCCTGAACCGCATGATTAAATATTCTTACGACCTGTTAGGTCAACACTCGTTCTTCACGGTCGGCCCGGATGAATGTCGCGCCTGGACAGTACGTAATGGAGCGCTGGCACCGGAAGCAGCCGGGGTCATTCACACCGATTTACAAAAAGGATTCATCCGCGCTGAAGTAGTCTCCTATGATGATTTGATGGCTTTCGGCGGGATGAACGAAGTCAAGGCCAAAGGGAAACTGCGTCTGGAAGGCAAAGAATATATTGTCAAGGATGGGGATATCCTGAATATTCGTTTCAATATCTAGCCTGCGTGCTGATTTGCGAGGTGCTGTTTGTTAAATCTACAGGTCGAGAATCTCAGCGCTGCGATAGAAGAACAACTCAGGCAGCAGCCTTTCAGTGGGGTGATCCATATAACTTTGCAGGATACCCCGATTTTTTCACATGCCTATGGGTTGGCCAATCGCAGTGAGAACCTGCCTAATCGACTCAACACCCGATTTGGAATTGCATCCGGTGGAAAGATTTTCACCGCCAGCGCAATCTGTCAGCTTGCGCATGCTGGTTTATTAAAGCTGGACCAACCTTTTGCCGAATTATTCCCGGGTCTTTTACCCAATCTGGATGTTGCTGTCACCGTGGAGAAACTATTAACCCACACCAGCGGCATTCCGGATTATTTTGACGAAGAAACCGAAGCAGACTACGAGGATTGCTGGCGACAGACACCAGTTTATCAGATGCGTTCAGCCCAGGATTTTATCCCCTTGATTCGCGAGAAAAGTATGAAATTTACACCCGGCGAACGCTTTGGGTATAGCAATATGGGTTTTGTTTTGCTGGGTCTGGTAATTGAAAAAGTTTCTGGTAAACGTTTTCAGGAATACGTCGAAGAAAAGATTTTTGGTCCGGCCTGGATGCGATCTTCCGGATATTTTGCATCGGATCGGATGCCGGAACATTGCGCCACCGGTTATCTGATCGAAGCGGATGGAAGCTGGCGATCCAACGTGTTCAGCATTCCGGTCGTAGGACATGGAGATGGTGGTGTGTTTACAACCGCAGCCGACATGGGGCGTTTCTGGAAAGCGCTTTTTTCCGGTGCATATTTTGACACTGACATGTTGAGTCGTATGTTGACCCCACAGGTTCCCGTCAGACCTGGTAGCCCAAATCATTATGGTTATGGGGTCTGGATTGATAACCAGCAAGGGCAGCGCTGCTACTCTGTTGTGGGAGAAGACCCGGGTGTCGAATTTTACTCTGGAAACTATGTGGATCTTAATCTGCAGATCACGTTGCTGGCGAATACCAACGCTGCTCTCTGGCCGCTGGAAAAAGTCATCCGCAACGAAATTCTTGGTCTCGATCAGGCGTAGGGCAAAGCAGGAATGACGAACCCTAAATACCTGATCGTTGATTATAAAGAAAGCTGGCCACAGGAATTTGCCCAAATTGCCAGGCAACTGCGCGAGGGACTGGGAGATGTGGCTTTACGCATTGACCATATCGGATCCAC
>DAOUGX010000621.1:0-2162 GCA_034428855.1 Anaerolineaceae bacterium
TTTCAATATTGATATTCGCAACCGGCTTTTTTTTGGTTCCAAATAAATTCTTAAGAAAATCCATCATTACTTCCTCCCGAAAAATACTCACTAAACATATAATGAATAAATGAGATGATCACTGGAACCGATGTAAAGAATATCATTTGCTATTTCTGGTGCACCAGTAATAAAATCATCTGTTTTAAATTTCCAACGTTCTTGTCCATTTTTTAATTCTAAGGAATACAATGTTCCATCTGCAGATCCACAATAAACATGGTTGTTGTGAATAACTGGGGAACCACTCACCTGATGGTCAGTTTTATATCTCCAGACTTCTCGAGCATTACCTGATTCAACACAATAAATATGATTATCAGCTGATCCAAAGACTAAATAATTTTCAAACTTAAACGGGGAAGAAACCGACCCCTTCCCCATCCTAAATCTCCAGACTACCCAACCTGATCTCGCATCAAGAGCATAAAATGTAGCATCCAGTGATGCAAAGAAAACAATCCCTCCATCAACAATCGGTGATGATGTGATGGCTTTTTTGGATTTGAATCGCCACTTCACATGACCACTAAAATCTGCACAAAAAAAATCACCATATTCATTTCCAAAAAACACATTATCCTTTGTAATGCATGGTGTTGTTCTAATCGCGGCTCCGGAATCAATCCGCCAGGTTAATCGATTTGTGGCTAAATTTACAGCGTATAAAAAACCATCATCTGAACCAAAAAACACATGACCTTCAGCTATTTTTACCGAAGTTCGAATTGGACCTTCTGTAATAAATGACCAATTTTCTTTTCCGGTTCTCGTAGAAATGCAATACATTTTTTTATCTTCAGAACCAAAATAAATATTATTTTCAAAAATCGCTGGTTTCCCTACAATTCCGCCATTCGTAGGATATTTCCATAAAAATGATCCATTCGAAGCATCCAGAACATATAAATTATTGTCATAACAACCGCAATAAATTTTCCCATTATCATACGTTATTGATCCACGAATTTCATCCTCGCATTTAAAAGTCCATAATGGTTTTATATTCTGAGATTCACTATGTTTGGTAATTGGTATCCTGGATAATGCGCCTGTTTTTTTTGCAACGGAAAGCAAAGCAGTTTTCATATCTGAAACATTTTGAAATCTTTCATCTGAGTTGTACTGCAAAGCGGTATCGATGACAATTTCCAATTCAATGGAGACCCGGGGATTGATCGATCGAATTTTTCTTTCAGAAAACGAAAAAGGAGCTTCCATCCTCGGATCATGGTTTGTTAACAAATGATGCAACGTTGCACCTAATGCATAAATATCGGCAACAGGGGTTGCCTCACCCCGGTATTGTTCTGGTGGTGAATAACCTTCCGTCCCGATCATAGTTCCTTTTTGACCGGTTTTAAAGTTTTTTGCAATTCCAAAATCTACCAAAACCACCCGGCCTTGCTGATTGATCATTACATTACTTGGTTTCATGTCCCTGAAGATTATTGGTTCGGGTTTGTAAGAATGTAAATATTCCAATACATCACAAAGTTCTATCGCCCAGGCAATAACGTTGTCTTCAGAAATTGGTCCATTATTTTCCTGAAGGAGGGCCTCCAGATCTTTTCCGTGCACATACTCAAGAACGAGGTAAGATCTTTCATCAATTGAAAAAAAATCAAATATTTGCGGAATAGCGATATGGTTTAATGTCACTAAAATATTAGCTTCTCTTTCAAAGTTTTGAATAATTGTCTTCCGAACCAATGGATCAGGAGCGTTATTGATCATTTCTTTAACAGCAACCAGCTTAATGACGTTCGGAAAATGCAAATCTCTTGCACGGTAAACAGAACCCATTCCGCCAATACCAATCACATCCTGAATTTGATAGCGGTTGAATAAAACGACCCCCGCTTCAAGCTGTTTGACTGAATTTGAAGTTTGTGTATTAAAACTGGAAGTGATCCTTCGTGTTTCCAGTTTGCCCTCCTAAAGATCGAATAAATTTAATATGAAAATGATTATAAACATCTATTCTATCAAATGCAAACCAAAAAACGTTACTCATAATATTCTTTATTTTTGACAAAACACAATTATTAAGAGATATCTGTTACTTTATTTTTAATCCTCCAAAACCTAAAATGTAATAAATCGTGATCAGGGTGACTCAT
>DAOUGX010000622.1:0-4022 GCA_034428855.1 Anaerolineaceae bacterium
ACCTTTGCCTTTACCCCATTAATGCCAAAATGGAACACCGACCATCCACTGGTTAAGGAGCATTTATTCGGGGCAATTCGTTACTGGACGGAAACCTATCAGGTTGATGGCTGGCGACTGGATGTTTCCAACGAAGTTCCCCATGCATTCTGGCGGGAATTTCGACAGATGTTGAAACAGATAAATCCTGAGATCTATATTCTCGGTGAAAATTGGGACAACTCCTACCCCTGGTTAATGGGTGACCAATTCGATGGAGTTATGAATTATGAATTGACATACCCGATCTGGTTTCTGCTTGGCGAGCAAGGTAAGGTAAAGAAAAAGTTTGATGTCGTTCAATACCAGGAAGCAATTAATCAGTTATTGAGTAATTATCCGAAACATAATCTGCCGGCCATGTATAATTTGATTGATAGTCACGATACCCCCAGAATTTTAAGTATTTGTGGAGACCAGATTGATAAAGTAAAACTTGCTTATCTATTGCAATTTACTTTTGCAGGTTCACCCAGTATTTATTATGGTAGCGAAATTGGATTAGCCGGACCAGAAGGACATAATCGTCGTTGTATGCCCTGGAACGCTGCTGAACAAGATTTAGGTTTACGATCATTTATTCAGCAATTGATTGCATTGAGAAAACAACACCTGGTGATGGGTGCGGTTGATCTACAATGGTTGGTTGTTGATGATACCCAACAGGCGTTTATTTTCCAGAAGGAGATGGGTGATTCTCAATTGGTCGTAATGGTCAATACCAATCAAAAGCCAGTTGAAATTCAGTTGCCAGAATTCTTGATCGGAAAAAAGATGGTAAATGGCCTAAACGGTGAAAATACAACTCTACGCCCAGTGATTGAACTGGAAGCTCTTGGTTTTCGCCTTTTCTTTTAAAATTTTCTTTCCATCAAAAACAAGTCCCCTGAAAAATCGGGGGACTTGTTTATTCTTAATTCAAGGGGCAAATCGTTATAATCATCATATATGATTTGGAGTTTAGAAATGTCGATATTAACTCAATTATCTTCTCAACAAAAAGAACGAAGTGAGCAGGGTAATCGCCGGGTAGCAGCAAAAATTCTGGAAAATCCGGATCTAATAATTGAAATTACCAACAGCCTGACAAGCAAGGATAATGTCCTGTTAGGAGATTGTGTTGAAGTCTGTACGATGATTGCAGAAAGTGAACCCGCATTGATTGCCCCATATTCAAACCGAATTCTTCCCTTGCTTGAGAATAAGAACACGCGAGTTCGCTGGGAAGCCATGCATGCAATTGCACTGATAACACCTGATGTTCCGGAAAAAATCATTGGGCATTGGAAATTACTTGAAGATTTATTTACGAATGATAAAAGCATAATCGTTAGAGATTATGTTGTCGTGTGTGCAGGAAATCTAGCTGCTTGTGGTAAAGCCTATGCAGATGAAGTTTATCCACTTTTGGTGGATGCATTAAGTGCGCATCAAACCCACCATGCTAAATTAGCGTTGGAAGGTTTGACCCTGGGACTCTCTCATTTACAAACCAAAAAAGATGAGATCACCGACCTGGCAGACCTGTTCATACAACATCCCAAACCCTCCATAAAAAAAGCCGCTCTTCAACTAAAAAAGCGGCTTTCATCATAATAACCGAAGTGGTTACATCTTATTTATTGTAAATTTCTGGATTAACGGAAAAAGGTAAGCGTTCACCTCTTAATCCAGCTAACAAATTTCCAGCAGCAATGAATGCCATATTTTCACGGGTGGAGGTGCTGGCGCTGGCAATATGCGGGCAGATGATCAAATTATCCAGGGTCAGCAATGGATGGTCGAGTGGCAGTGGTTCGGGATATGTAACATCAATACCGGCAGCGAAGATTTTCCGATTCTTTAATGCATCATATAAGGCATCCTGATCCACAATTTCACCTCTGGCGGTGTTTACCAAAACCGCATTGGGTTTCATTCTGGCAAATGCATCGGCATTTATCAAATGACGAGTTTCAGTTGTTAAGGGTGTGTGTAAAGAGATGAAATCAGATTCTCGCAAGAGAGTATTTAAATCTACTTTGGTCACACCTGGGAAAGGTTGAGCTGTAGGATCGTAAATCAAAATTCGCATTCCAAATCCGGTTGCGCGTCTGGCCATGGCTTTGCCAATCCGACCAAACCCAATGATCCCTATAGTGGCACCAGCAAAATCCACTCCAAGAAGGGTCGATGGTCCCCAGGTTTTCCATTTTCCATCGCGGACGTGGTGTTCAGCTTCCACCACTCTTCTTCCGGCACTCATCATCAAGGCAAATGCAAAATCGGCGGTTGCTTCAGTTAATACACCAGGAGTATTTCCCACGGCAATTTTTTTGCGGGTTGCTTCCTGGATATCAATGTTATTGTACCCCACTGCATAATTGCTGATCACTCTCAAATTATCACCAGCAGCCTGAATAACTTCTGCATCAATAGGGTCGGATAGCAATGAGAGAATTCCATCCACGCCAGGAACATGCTCTAAGAGTTGCTCCCTGGAGGGCGGGAGTTCCTGATCCCACAAATCAACATGGCATTGTTCAAGTATCAGGTTAAGCCCTGCTTCCGGAATTCGGCGGGTAATAAAAACATGTGGTTTGCTCATCTCTAATCCTTATGATTCAAAATTTATTTCATATTTTTACCAGACAAATTAGAAGTAATCAACCTGAGAAGTTATTTTTCGATGAGACTTTTATGTTTCGAAATTCTTTGATATCATCATCTCTATGATTGATACACCATTATTCCTTCCGCAGACCCTATCCCATCACCCAAAGGGGAACCAGATTGCAACCATCCTTTCTGCGGCAATCAAGGCGGTTGAACCTGGAGAAGCAGTTCGGCGTTTCGTTCAACGAGATCAAAATCTGTTAAAGGTAACAGGTGAGAAGATTGATCTTAACCAATATGAGCATATTTATTTAATTAGCTTTGGAAAAGCTGCTCTGCCGATGAGTGCAGCGATGGTTGAAATCCTGAATGCATTTCTTTCGCAGGGCTGGGTGGTTCCCAAACATTTAACACAGAATTATGATCCCCGACTGATCATACAGCCGGGTAGTCATCCATTACCAGATGAAAACAGCTTGCAAGCCGGTGAAATGCTCTTATCGGTGGCTGAGACTTTTACTGAGAAAGATCTGGTTTTTTGTTTGATCTCTGGCGGTGGATCCGCTTTAATTACTGCCCCTTATCCTGGAATCTCATTAGAAGATATCCGCGAGCTTACACGTCAATTACTGGCTTGTGGAGCACGCATTGATGAAATCAACACCCTGCGCAGGCATTTAGATCGCATTAAAGGCGGTGGTTTGGCGAAACAAATCGCACCCGCTCGTTTGATCAGCTTGATTCTTTCGGATGTAGTCAACAGCCCTTTGGAAGCGATTGCTTCCGGTGCCACAGCACCAGATCCGAGTACTTTAAAAGATGTCTGGCAAATTCTGGGTAAGTATGACCTGGTCGAAAAGTTGCCACCAGCTATTCTCAATCATTTGGGACAGGTAATTGAGACACCGAAACCAGGTGATGAAATTTTCAATAACGTATCCAATCTATTAATTGGTAGCAATGAAATCGCGGCCAAAGCAGCTGCTGATTCTGCCGAGACTTTTGGATTTCTTCCAGTCAATTTAGGTAATGCCTGGCAGGGGGAAGCCCGAGAGGTGGCAAAAGTTCTGGCTGAAAAATTAATTTCTTTCGACCAAGCACCGGTTTGTATGATTGCCGGGGGAGAAACCACGGTAACATTAAAAGGTTCTGGCAAAGGGGGAAGAAATCTGGAACTGGCTTTGGCAGCTGTTCCCTTATTAGCAGGTATTCAAGATGTTATGTTGGTAACCCTGGCAACCGACGGAGAAGATGGCCCTACCGATGCTGCAGGTGCAGTTGTGACAGGTCAGACAGCCAGTGAAGCCAGGAAATTAGGTCTTAACCCGAGTGAGTACCTTGCAAATAATGATTCTTATCATTTCTTTGAGCAATTAGGGGCATTACTG
>DAOUGX010000623.1:0-2405 GCA_034428855.1 Anaerolineaceae bacterium
GGCGTCGATTTGTTCCCATAAATCATGCCTACCCATTCGCCATCTACTTCTGCAGCAAACCATAATTCAGGGTCATAATTAGGATCCAGCAAATATTCTGTTTCGAATTCTTTAATGCCTTCTTCATCGGTGGTACCGATGTGTCCCCAGTGATCTTCAAAGATTTCTTCCTTTAAATAGTAAATTCGTTTGTACTCAGAGGGAGGAATGGGAACGATCCGTACACCGGAAGGTAATTCATACGATGGGATTTCATCTGGCAAATTTGCTTCCATCAGCCAACTGTATCGTACCTTTTTATACCCTAAATCCGATAAGAGTTGAACTGTATCTACATCTTTTACATTTGTATAACTCATCGTAAAGATTTGCAGTTCTTTCTCCGCTGGTTGGGTCTTTTCTAATCCCCTCATTTCCAACCAGACATTCAGAGCCCATCCGATACCACGGTTTTTGTAAGCGGGATGAACCCTGACCCAAGTATTGATGCGAACATACGGTGGTAATATTCCCCAAAAATCTGCATAAGCGATGAGTACATCCTGTTCAAAGACCATCAATGTGTCTGTTTCCATGTTAAGGGAACCAGATTCCCATCCAGCAGTCAGTTCTCCCGGTTCAAATTCGTCTTTGGCGATGACATCTCTGGAGCATAGGTTAAACAGGTCTGAAACGATTTGTGCATCTTCCATCCTGGCTGGTCGCAGGTGGAAATCTTTTTTTAACTCTTCTAGTGAGGTATACATAATGATTTTCTCCATTATTTTATCTGGTTTAGTTTATTCATCAGCTCGCCAATCGTCAAACCAGTCTCGTTCAATTCAATGGATTGCCACTTTTGCGGATCCCGACTGAACCTGGACAGAGAAACCAATGAGTTTTCGGCTGCGTTTTTATAATAATTCATCAGGAAAGCAAGATCCAGACGTTTGCAGGCATTTGCAGCCAACCAACACAAAATGGGACGTGCGTTTAATAGCACACTGGGGATTTCTCTTAACCAAAAAAGCATCTCGAGCGGATCAAACCCATCTTCCAACCAGGATTCACCTTGCTCTTCCAGGATCTCTCCAGCCGTTTCAAATTCTTTATCCAAAAGTAAAAGATGAATATATTCCAGCCATTCATTTTTGACTGATAAACTCGAAAAGAGTTCCTGCTTTTCCTGGTCTGTCGAATTCAGGGTGTTCATTGGGAGGTGAAGGTTCTCGTTTTTTGTTAGAATTCCAACCCATTTTCGATTAAAAGATTGATTTAGCCATTCTTCATTGGCATGCCACCCGGTCAGATCGCATAAGAATTGAATATTCTCAAGAACAACGATCAATTCAGACGTTCTAAGTTCTTTCGAAAGATTTAACAGTGTTTGATGGTTCGGCAGCGAGTGGTGATCTATCAAACCGGACAGCAGTTCTTTACCACACTCAGGATGATATTTTCGTAACCCAGCCACGAATTTCAACCAGAATCGTCCAGGATCACGATCCTCCTGCTCCACTTTCAACCAGACGCAATCAATCCCACGCAGGTAGATCTCATTTAGCAGGATCTCTCTTTCAGAAGCATCTACAATAATTGCCCTTCCCAGTACCGAATCAATAAAGGAGGGATTATTTGCCTGATTTTCCTTCGATAAATCAGGTATGCTGATTGACTCTTGAAAGTGTGATTTCACAAAACCTCAATTCTCCTTTATTATATCTGCCCCGTTCAATCTGTGATAATTTCTGGGGAAGCTGTTCCGGACATGCATGATGGATGTCTGATTTGTTGATGACAAACTTTCGATTGACAGGAATTTTTGAGTGTTATACAATCATCATAATTCAATAACGGTTAAGGTGCACCTAACGCCCGGATGCGCGGTGCTCAAAAGGGGAAGCTGGTGAAAGACCAGCGCTGTCCCGCAACGGTAAGTTCTTTTGAACAAGCCCGAATACCTGCCTTAATTCAGTTCGATCACTCCTTCGCGGAAAGGGAAGTTGGCTCACTTGAGTACACTTCCCGCCTATTGGCGGGTTTTTCTTTCAGACAGCCTTTCTCCGCGATGGATGAAAGGCTGTTTCCGTTGTTGCATTCAAATCATTTTCCGAGGAGAAAATTAATATGCAACCTGTTCGAAAATTTATTATTTTATTTTTTGTTTCTTTATTTCTGTTTGGCCTCTTTCCAGGCAATCCCACGCAGGCACAATCGATGGAAGATGTTGATCTTTCAGCCACGTTAAGTTATTTACAGTCGCAATTGCAACCGGATGGTGGGTTTCCTGGACTGAGCGAGGGTTCGGATCCGGGTACAACCGCACGTGCTTTGCTTGCATTTTCTCTTAATGAGATTGATCCAAACCAATTTGTCAGTTCCGAAGGAAAAACACCGGTTGATTACCTTTTGGATACTTACCAGAA
>DAOUGX010000624.1:0-8240 GCA_034428855.1 Anaerolineaceae bacterium
AAAATCCTGGCAGCTAATGGGATTTGTTTTCCAGCCAATCCTTGCGGATACCCCGTTCCATCCCAACGTTCATGATGGCTGTAGGGGATGTCAATGGCATGTTTGAGAAAATCAATTTTGGAAAGCAGATTATAGGAATAGACCGGATGCTTTTTCATGATCACCCACTCTTCATCGGTGAGTGGACCAGGTTTTAAAAGGATGCTATCCGGAATTCCCATTTTCCCAATATCATGCAAGAGCGCTCCACGTTCAACATCTGCCAGTTCATTTGCTTTAATCCCTAATTCAGAAGCAATTTTTATGGTCAGGTCTACCACTCGACGGCTATGACCAGCCGTTTCCTGTTCACGTAATTCAAGGGCATTCGACCAGCCTTCCAGGGTGGAATCATAGGCGACCAATAATTCATTGGTCAATTTTTTGAGCTGTTCTTCCGTGATTCTTTGGTCTTCAATCACGCTTAACAAAGCTTTTCTGGATCGATCCGCATCATCCAACAGATTCTGTAATTCCTGCTGGATCGCTTTTTCTTTTTCATCCGCGCTTTTCTTTTCGGTTATGTCTTCTAACATTCCGATGGTAAATTGAGGTACCTCGTTTTCATCTTTGACCAACGTCGATGTCAATTTACACCAAACGATTTGCCCATCTTTACGAACCACTTTTTTCTCTACAGTAAAAGAATCTCGTTTGCCCGCTTTGTACTCATCCAGCATTTGTAAATTTACCCTGAGATCCTCTGGATGCGTAATATCAGCAATACAAAGTGAAGTGTATTCGTGAATATCATATCCAAGCATTTCCAGAACAGCCTGGTTCCCTGACAAAAAATTACCGGATAAATCTGTAATGGAAATGCCCAACCCGGAGGTGTCAAAAATCCTTCGGAATTTCTCTTCACTTTTTTTCAAAGCGGATTCAGTTTCAATGATCGAGCTGATATCTCTGGCTATGCCCAATGCCCATTCTACCTTGCCCTCCGAATTGAGTACCGGTGATAACCTCCAATCAAACACAATTGGGGCATTGTTGTTAGAATTTACATTCTTTGGCCAATGGGCAATTCGTTTAACCAGAGATTCTGTTTGAAATACCAATTCCAGATCATGTTCGATGTTTTGAGCCAGCCTTTTATCTTTGAAAATTTCCGCAGGAGACTTGCCAGTGATTGTACTTTGGTCAAGACCAATCGTATCTAAACCAGCCTGGTTGATGTAGATAATTTGATAATTTCTGTCAAATAAAGTGATGATATCCTGACTACTTTCTGCCAGGCTACGGAACCTTTGTTCGTTAATTTTGAGACCTTGTTCATATTCTTTTTCTTCGGTTAAATCCACATGACAACCTGTCACCTGGATTGCTTTTCCATTATCATCTCGTCGGATGGATCCTCGGGAGAGTATCCAACGATACGTTCCATTTTTGTGTTTTAACCTGAATATGGTCTCATAAATCGTATCTTTACCTTCAAAAATCTTCTGTAAGTTGTGAATCGTTTCTTCTTTATCATCGGGATGAAGCCTGATTTCCCATTCAGAATCATCATCTCGAATTTCATCAACTTCATACCCCAATTGTCTTTTCCACTCAGGTGAAAAATGAGTCTCTCCACTGATTAGATTTCGATCAAAAAAACCGATATTGGCTGCCTGAACTGCCAGACTTAATTGTTCTTCACGTTCCTGCAAATTTGTGTAAATTTTTTCACGTTGTACGCGATTAACAAGCAGGAAACCCAGGAACATGGTGGCCAGTGGATAAATTAATAAGACCGGAAAACTGATCTCAGCTAACACTTGTAAAGCAATATTAATTGGCAGGGTTAACATCAACAACAACATAACAACGTGGTTGAGAATGCCAAACAAATACAATTCAATCAGTGAAAATTGGTCAATTTTTTTACTGCGAACGTATCTCCAGATTATTCCTATAGTGCCTGTTGCAAAAATAACACTAATCCCAGTCCAGGCAGCCGTTCCACCCTGATAATAACGAAAAATAGCAGTACTCACCATAGCGATTATGGTGGGAATCAAACCAAAAAATAAACCTGAAATACTGAGTAAGATCGATCGGGTATCGAATATGATCCCAGGAGCATACGTCCATGGATTTAACATCAACATAATCCCGATGGCACTTAAAACGGCACCGATCAGAATTTTTTGGATAGCAAAAAAATTTCCCCGCCATCTGATTTTCGCAATATCAAAAAGTAACGCCGTTACCAATAACAGTGCTGCATTCTCAATCATTTGTTGGAAGCTGGTTTCCAGCATGATAACCTGCCGTTATTCTCATTCACATCGATAACGTTAATTATTCCAAGATTTATGCCAAATAATCCTGGAGTTTCTCTAAACCAGATAAATCTGTCAGATTTTATTTTTATCAAAATAATTAATTAATTGCAAATAAATCTGTCGCATTGAAAACCAAATCAGTCTACATTTTCAACAAAAATGAGTTTTCCAAGGTCAGGTCCCAATGCAAAAGAAGTCTGTTCATTTTCAATCATCAATTGGATCGTTTCATCGTATGGGTTACGGTTTTGAATACTGATTTTCGCCCCTGGAATGACACCATGATCACTAAGATGCCTTAAAAGTTTTGCCTGACTGCTATTCACCCGACGCACAATCGCTGGTTGATTGACTGCCAGACCGGTCAGGCTGAAGGTATCCGAATCAGGGAAAACCAAATCCCGATCCGGGATGGGATCACCATGTGGGTCAAATTGTGGATCACCCAATAAAATTGCCAGATGTTCTTCAAATTTTTCTGATATCACATGTTCCAATTCTTCAGCCTCAGCATGTACATCTTCCCAGTTGTACTTGAGAATCTCAGTCAAAAATAATTCAATCAAACGATGGCGGCGCAATAACTTGATCGCCAGTTTTTGACCAGAATCTGTCAGTTTCACCCCATACCATTTTTGATACACCACCAATGCTGGTTCCTGATGGAGTAGCTTATTAAGCATACTGGTGACAGAAGGAGGTTTTACATTTAAATAATCGGACAGTGCAACTGTATTGGTGGTTTCTGCTTGTTGGGTAAGGCTATATATTGCCTTTAAGTAATCACCTTCCGACTTTGATATTTTAGAAATCATGCTACCTCCTGTCTATGCAACCAGAAAATTATATGAATCTATACCCATCCTGCCAGTCTCACCACCGAAGCGACCAGGAATGTTACCAGAAACGCTGTACCCAGGGTGATGACTACACTTAAAACTGTCCAGCGCATGCTTTTCGTTTCTTTGTAAATCGTCATGATCGTCGTGGCGCAGGGATTATGTAACAGGGAAAACAACATCAGATTGACCGCTGTCAGCATTGTCCAGCCATGTCCACTCACCAATAATGAATAGAGCTCATTGTAGCTGGGAATATCCGTCATCATCCCGACACCCATATACACCATCATCATGGTTGGCACAACAATCTCATTAGCCGGAATTGCGATGATGTACGCTAACAGTATGACGCCATCCAATCCCAGTAACATTCCAAATGGATTGAGAAAATTAGCAATATGCTGAGCTAAACTGACATCTTGAATCATGATATTTCCCAAAATCCAAATGACTGCTCCTGCAGGAGCTGCTGTAGTAATCGCCCGCCAGAGTACAAAAATGGTACGATCGATCAGAGAGGTATACAGAATTCTTCCGATACTGGGCCTTCGGTACGGCGGTAATTCTAATGTGAAAGCTGAAGCTTCCCCTTTTAACACAGTGCGCGATAAAAGCCACGACATGAGCATGGTAAAGAACACACCAATTAAAACGACCACAACAACAGTTCCCGCCGCAATAAATGAAGAGATAGCTGGCGAAAAAGAAGCCGCCACAAACACAGTTGCCAACATGATCAAAGTTGGGAAACGGCCATTACAGGGAACAAAATTATTGGTTAAAATGGCGATTAAACGCTCACGTGGAGAATCAATCACCCGGGTTGAAATAACGCCAGCCGCGTTACAGCCAAATCCCATTGCCATGGAGAGGGCTTGTTTTCCATGTGCACCTGCTTTTTTGAACAACCAGTCCAGGTTGAAAGCTACTCTGGGTAAATATCCCAGGTCTTCCAGGATGGTAAATACCGGGAAAAATATTGCCATGGGTGGTAACATCACACTGATTACCCATGCCAATCCACGAAAAACCCCATGCCAGATAAAACCGGTAATCCACCATGGAATTCCGATTGAAGTGAAAATGTTTGCAGCTTGTTCCTCAACCCAGAACAAACCATCCGCCAGTAGTTTTGATGGCACGTTTGCACCAACAATGGTAACCCAAAAAACCGCAGCCAATAACAACAGCATGATCGGTAATCCAAAAATAGGAGAAGTTACCAGTCGATCAATCCGCTGGTCCAGATCCCATTTCCGTTTTTCTCCTTGTTGTACAGCACGATCAACAATTCTTTGTGCTTCCGCATACATCGATTGCACAATTTCATCACGAAAACCGCTGCCAAGCTGTGGGCGTAAAGCGTCCGCTTTTGCCAGAATATCTTGTGGAGTGATTTGTGTTTTTGATGTCATCATATCTCCTTACTGACGACCTTCCACAGCCATTTTACGACTGAATTGCACATCATTACGGCGTTGGCTGTTAACCAATTCAGTAATTTCACCATTGAGAATGGCATCTTTGACCCGCGTATCACCATCCAGAAGGCGAATTGCCAGCCAACGGGCATTGGGAACACCAGGGAATAATTCTTCAATTTCCTTTGCCAGACTGATAACTGCTGATTGGAATTGAGAACTCCCCTGCACCCGTAATGGTTGTGTCCCTATTTCACCGCTGATCACGCTGGCGACGGTACTTAATAAAGTCTGCAATCCTTCGCCATTTCTGGCCGTAATCGGAATCACTGGGACGCCCAGGTCCCGAGCAAGAGAACGTGAATCTACAGTGATGCCTTTGCGTTTGGCTTCATCCATTAGATTGACCGCAACAACTACTTTTTCTGTGATCTCCAGAACCTGCAGAACCAGGTTGAGATTCCGTTCCAGAGCAGTTGCATCAGCCACAACGATCGTACAATCTGGTTGCCCAAACAGTATGAAATTACGGGCTACCTCTTCATCCTGAGATGCGGACAAGAGTGAATATGTTCCTGGCAGATCCACCAGTTTGTACCTGATACTCTGGAAAACGTACCCACCTTCCGCACGGGTGACCGTTTTCCCTGGCCAGTTTCCGGTATGTTGGTTCAAACCAGTTAAAGCGTTGAACAGGGTTGATTTTCCGGTGTTAGGATTCCCTGCCAACGCCACAATTCGATCAAATTTATCCAGTTTCAAACCCATCTGTTCCAGTTGGGCGGTCATCGGGCAGCTTTCGCAGCCACCTGTTGTTTTTATAGTCATTTATCCTCCTTTAGGATGCTGCCTGGATGGGTGTCACCCAAATATCATCTGCCTGATCTTTACGCAACGCTATCAAGGTGCCCCTGACGCGATAAGCACGTGGATCACCGAAAGAATTGTCCAGTTCTGGATAGATTTTTGTTCCTGGAGTCAATCCCAAATCCAGAAAACGTCTGCGTGTGAAACCCTGACAACGATCATCCAGGCGCACAATTTCAGCTTCCATTTTGCTTGGCAGGTTACTTAAAGGAAAAGCATCCCGGTATGATAGATCCTCTTTCGATAATTCCTGCACATACACATTCGCTGCCACCGCTGGGGCTAATGTGATTTCCTGTTCTCCATCTGTCAGCACAATCCGTTGATGATTCTTTTCAATTATTCGTATCATTTGGCCAGGTTTTAAACCAGCCGCGATGATTTGAGCGAAAGCCAGAACTGGTTCATCCTCCAGGTGAACAATCTTTCCCAATTTGCCTTCTTCCCATTCATTTATTTGAGTGCCTTTGTCATAAGGGTGAAAATAACCAGCAGCATTCGGAATGGGGTCACCATGCGGGTCTGAAAGCGGATACCCCAGAGAAGCATCCAGCTCATCGATTTCTTTTTCTGTCATCCCATGTTCGCGTTTATGGGCTAAATCGTGAACCTTATCAAGAGGTAAGCGTGCTTCATCTAATAGGTAACGTTCCCACAAACGATGCGCCCGAATGATCTGTAAAGCCAGGCGCTCGCCATCATCCGTTAAGTGCACCTGGTTTTTTTGTGTTCTGATCAAGCCCTGTTCTGACATAAATTCAATCAAATCATATGTCTTTCTGGAGGAAATTCTTAATTTACCATTCAAGGCATCCACACCAACGGTATGACCCTGCTGTTCCTGGTCAAAAATGAATTTAAGTGCATCTTCCAGCAGAACGCGCCGGTTGGCAGCCTTATTCTGCTTCCAGCGATCTTTTACCCCATATTCCGGGAAAAAGACCACGACAAACAAAAGTAGTAAAACCAGAAAAAAAATAATCCAGGAAAAATTTTCAAACATGCGACACCTTTAAACGTGTATAATATATAATTTAGGCATGTCTAAATTATATACAAATAATAATTAATTGCAAGGGTAAAATTAAATTTCTTTTTTGAATAAAATTTAGGCAAGTTTTTCAGGTTTTTAACAAGACTTTTTCTAAATTTTCTCTCGTTAAAATATTTAGATCAAAGCCTGGTTCAATAAATGGTCGTACGTCGTTAAGGATAATAGGCCAATGAAAATGTTGAATTCGTTCATTGACAAAAATTCTCCAATTCTCTCGGGTAACCAAACCCTTTCCCCAATTTGTTTGAACCAAGGCATTATTAAGTAAAACCAAATTTGGTTCAGGCCAATTTGGGTCACTTAGATACCAAAATAAATCATAGATATCACGCCCTTTTATGTATGGCTTTTGCAAAATCGCATGGATTTTTCCTGCCAATAACGAGGTTTTATCATGGTGATGTATTTGAAGAACAACAAATTTACGAATAACACTGGTTTCGAGTACAGCCCCAGCGGGTGGATTGGTATCAACTTCTAATTTTATGGCAATGACTTCGTTGGATTGAGAAGATAATCCCAGCTCGTACAATAAACCTGGAAAACGAATAAAAGCACTGTTCGAAATTTTTGAATCCTGAACGCGAATACTAATTTGATAATTTTCTTTCTTAAGTGTCGATTGAATGGAACGTAAATATTCATCTAAGCGATAATTTTCTTTATCGCCTTCCAGGGCAAAATCCAGATCCTCCGAAAATCGTCCATGTGAATAGAGAAATCGTAAAGCTGTACCGCCATGAAAAGCTAATGGAATCATTGCACCTGATCTTTGTAAATCAGAGAGAATTCTTGCCTGAAGATACTCTCTGACCATGTTGACCCCTTCAAAGGGAGTTGTTGCTTTATAGACAAGCTCCTTTAAATAATCCTTCATAATTCCTCATATGTCTGATTTTCTTCTTTGATCAACAATTCAATCATCTGGATCGCTCTATTAATTTTCGGTTTGTCAAATAATTTTCCTTGAATTCGAAATTCTTCGATATTCAGGTTATCCAAATTCTGTAATCGTAATTCAGAAATAAATCCTGGGTCATCGCCACCAGGTTGCAAATAAATTAAATCCAAAATAGCCTTTTCCGGAGTCGCAACAAAAGCCTGTTGTCCAGCTAAGTCCAAAAGGCGATATCCAACAAAAAAATTTTTACTAACGTGTCTGAATTCAAAATCACCAAGATGTGTGTGCAAACGTTCATTTCGAACAGATGTCACGCTAACCGTTTCATTTACAATATCGGGAATCATGCCATAGAAAGACAAAGCGGATTGCATACTAACATATGAAGGCTTTTGTAACCAATTCGCAATCAGAAATGGGTGAGGTTTTTTCTTTTGGTACGGAGCAGCCAGCATATAAATTCCACGCCGAAGTTGGTGAATTTTTCCAGCTTTTATCCAGCGGTCTAGTTGAAGGCGAATGTACTCAGGTTGGACATCACCAGCAAGTAGTAATGAGCTCTCAAAGAGTGGCTCATCCCCAATAATCTTTAATAATTTTTCGAATTCCATATCATTATATTATCATAAATGATAACATAATGATATATTATTTGATTAATGTTCCACTTTGAATTCATTTTCACTCTTTTCATTGAAATTGTCGCATATGGCTAATCCATAGATTTCAATTCGCTTGGAATCCCAATTGACTCTCCCCTCTATTTTCTGTATACTCTTTTTAGTGGCTGGTGGTTTTACCAGACACAAAGGAGTATCTCATCTTAACCATCGACCCCATACA
>DAOUGX010000625.1:0-2115 GCA_034428855.1 Anaerolineaceae bacterium
TGTTGTTGATAAACATTGCCATTATGGATGAGGATTCTTTCTGTCATTTGACCTGATCTTTCATTTCGTTTAAGTTGGAGTGATTAATCTCCAAATCTAAACCAGACTTCTGCCACCATCAATAAAATACACCGAACCCGTAGCGAATTCATTGGTGATTAAAAATTCTGCCAGTTGGGCTACATCCTGCGGAGTACCCACTCTTTTCAAAAGCGAATTTTCTACTGCCCATTCAACTTTGGCAGGCGAAGCATTCGGTGGCAACAATACTGTTCCTGGCGCAATGGCATTGACTCGAATGTTTGGTGCTAATTCGAATGCCATTGATTTTGTGAGTGCTACCAGTCCTGCTTTGCTGGCAGCATGGTGCGCATTGTCATTCCAGACCTGGAAGGCAGAAAGGTCGGTTACATTGATAATTACGCCTTTACCCTGTTCAAGCATAATGGGAGCGACTGCCTGTGAGCATAGAAATGGTCCTTTGAGATTAACATCCAGGGCTAGATTCCATTCATCCTCACTGATTTGTAAAAAGGGTTTCCGCAACCAAACGGAAGCATTATTAAACAAAACATCAATTCGACCAAATTTATCTTTGGTTTCCTGCACAAATGTATTAATTTCATCCCGATTACGAACTTCAACCTTTTTGACGAAACATTTAACACCCTGTGCTTCGATCTCGGTTTTGGTTTCCTGCCAGGGTTCACTATCATCGTAGTAACTGAAAGCAATGTGGGCACCTTTGCTTGCCAGGTGAAGAGCAACTTCTTTTCCCACCCGGGTAGCTGCACCGGTAATTAGTATAACGGAATTATCAAGTTTCATAATTATTCTCCTAAAGTACTGTAGCGCCACCATCGACTACGATCATCTGACCGGTGACAAAATCTGCTTTTACTAAATATTCAACCGCCTGACAAACATCCTCCGCTGACCCTAATTTTCTCAAGGGTATACTGTCAGTCAAACCTTCCCAATGCTCATCCGTATATTCCGGTGGTTTTAAAACTGCACCGGGCAAAACAGCATTTACACGGATCGATGGTGCTAAAGCCATAGATCCGCTGCGGGTAATATTCCACAAGGCTGATTTAGATGCTCCATGGTGAACCCATTTCAATGCAGGTTTTACGGCGGACTCATCAATAATATTGACGATGACACCTCCACCATGTAAATGCATCAGCGGGGCTGCTTTTTGCATAAAAAAGAAGGGTCCGCGGACATTGATATTTAATACCTGGTTCCATGTTTCAGGTGTCACATCAAAAAATTCACCTTCGAATAGAACGGAGGCACTATTTACCAGAACATCCAACCGGCCAAATTTATTCCGGATTAATTCCAAAGTATGATCAATCTGATGAATGTCACTTTGATCGCAGCGAATAGCCAATACTTCACATCCATAGGAACGAATCTCGGCGGCTGTTTTTTCTGCTGCTTCAGCTGAGGAATTATAGGTGAAGACCACCTGAGATGCCCCCATTTTGGCTAAGGTTAACGTAATCGCTTTTCCAACCCGGTGTGCACCACCAGTTACTAACACACAACGACCTGCCAGTTCCATCTTTGCCTTCACCTTTCCGGGATTACCGATCCCATAAAGACCATAAAAATGGTTGTTCAATAAATTGCTTCACGCGCTGTAGAAAACGTGCTGCTGGAGCACCATCCACCAGACGGTGGTCAAAGGAGATACTGAGTGCCATCATCTCACGAACCACAATCTGGCCGTCGATTACCACTGGTTTTTCATGAATACGACCAATACCCAAAATTGCACATTCTGGTGGATTGATAATCGGGTTAAATGCATCAATATCAAAAGCACCCAGGTTGGTAATTGTAAATGTTCCACCGGTAACATCATCCCAGCTGGCAGTCCCTTCGATGGTGCGTTTGATCACGCCATCCAGATCCTGCTGAATGCATTCGAAATTCTTAAGATGGGCATCTTTCACTACCGGAACCATCAACCCACGGGCAGTATCCACCGCCAGACCGATATTGATCTGGTGATGTTCCTGTAATCCTTCTGGCAATAAACTTACATTTAAGTATGGAAATTCGACCAATGCTTGCGCTACCAGCTTGATGAGCAAAGTGTTA
>DAOUGX010000626.1:0-2787 GCA_034428855.1 Anaerolineaceae bacterium
GATCTTTCCCTCGAACCTGATCCAATCCTGGAGGAACTGAAACGCCAACTGGCAAAGTACTTTCAGGGGAAACGCCGGCATTTTGAGCTGCCCCTGGTTCTGCGTGGAACCACTTTTCAAAGGCAGGTATGGGAAGCCTTGTTGACCATCCCGTATGGTACAACCATTTCCTATGGTCAATTGGCAGCCAGGGTTGGGCGTGATGGTGCAACTTCCAGCCGGGCAGTGGCCAGTGCGAACGCTCACAATCCGATCGCGATTCTGGTGCCCTGCCATCGGGTGATTGGTGCAGATGGAAATCTGACCGGGTATGCCGGAGGGGTATGGAGAAAACAGGCTTTGCTGACATTGGAGGGCGTGGGTCTACCATTTCCCTTTTAGCGATCGACTCAACGCTGCTGGCTGAAGGCAAAAGACAGGGGATGTAAAAAGAAAAATCAAATGAAATCTGAGACGAAAAGAAAAACCCTGGTCTGAGATATAATGAGGAAACGCCAGATAACAGGAGCCAGCATGAGTGCAGAGCAGAGAACAAAGAATTGTAAATATTGCGGTAAAAGTTTACCCGAGGAGGCAATCTTTTGTTATTACTGCCATCGTGAGCTCCTAACCCGTCCGGAAAGGCCATCGAGCGAGCCACAATCAACGCCTGTGAATTGGGTAATCGTCGGGGTAATCGGTGTGGTTGTGATCGCTGTCGTTGTATTGTTTTTGGTTTTTTGAGTTCATGAGTTCATTAGTTTATGAGTTCTTGAGTTCATAAGTTCATAAGATTTAAATAATATCCAATTCATAGGCGATGGTTGGATGTAGATTTGTCTACTTAATAAGTTAATGTATCGAGCGCAGGGTGGAAGTTTATGCTGTTATTTGATTTTCATTAAATTACCGGCAATAATGAAGACCAATTTGACTAAAAAAAATGGAGAGCGATGCCGGAACTTAAAACCAAAAAGAATGATGGTAGTGTTGTAGATTTTCTGAACCGTATTGAGAATGAAAAGAAACGTTCAGATAGTTTAAAAATACTTGAGATTATGAAAGATATCACAGGTCTTGAACCGAAAATGTGGGGAGATAGTATTATTGGATTCGGCACTGCTTCTTACCATTATGCGTCAGGCGAAGAAGGCGAGTGGTTTCAGGTGGGTTTTTCTCCCCGCAAACAAAACCTCTCACTTTATCTGTGGGGGATGTATTATCATCAGGAGTCAGAGAAATACGAGCAACTCATGCACAGGTTGGGAAAACTTAAGTTAGGAAAATCTTGTCTGTACATCAACAAGCTGGAAGATGTGGATTTGAATGTATTACGAGATTTAATTCAACTTTCAATCAATTATTAGATAAGAGGATAAATGGCAGAACTGAAGACAAAACTAAATGATGGAAATGTGGAAGCATTTTTGAATAGTATAGAGCATGATGGTAAGCGGGCTGATAGTTTTAAGATCGTAGAACTGATGCGTAAAGTTACTGGTCTGGAACCGAAACTATGGGGAGAGAGCATCATTGGGTTTGGACAATATCATTACCGCTATGCTACTGGACATGAAGGTGATGCAGCTCTGGTTGGTTTTTCACCTCGCAAACAAAACCTGACGCTGTATCTGATGGGCTGTTATGTTTACCCGGAAGATAGAACCTATGATGAACTCTTCAATCATCTGGGAAAACACAAAACTGGCAAATCCTGCCTTTACATTAATAAACTTTCGGACGTGAACCTGGATGTGCTGGAAGAATTAATTCGTAAATCCTACGAGGATGCGAAAAAATATCCCTGGTAGCTCCTGTATCCAATAACGAATTATTTCTTGTCAGCTGAAATTGAATACCCAGGCATGTTCAGGGCTGAAGAATTTCGGTTCTGACCATAAAGCGCTGAGAATTTCAAATTTTCCATCAGTCTTTTTTCAAAAAGCGATACGCTATAATAAATCCATGGCTGGAAACAGAAAGAGATATAAAATAACGCCCGACAAACCGGAAAGTTCCTGGCGAGGAAGGATGCATGAGGTCATCTTTGAAGCTGAAACCCCTGCCGGAAAAGCTTTTGATATTGTTCTGATCCTCAGTATTACCTTCAGTGTTATCACCGTTTTCCTGGATAGTGTGGGTGAAATCCACCGGCAATATGGGCCAATGCTTTATAAAATTGAGTGGTTCTTTACCATTCTCTTCACCCTGGAATATATTGCCCGCCTGATCAGTGTCAAAAAACCCTGGAAATATGTTACGAGCTTTTTTGGGATTGTGGATTTAATATCAATTATTCCTACCTACATCAGCATCTTAATTCCGGGCAGCCAGTATCTGATGACTTTTCGCATTTTGCGATTATTACGTGTTTTTCGGGTGCTCAAGCTCACTGAATACCTGCTGGAAATGCGCATGATCACCCTGGCATTACGTGCCTCGATGAAGAAAATCGGTGTTTTTCTGTTTACTGTGCTCACCGTTGTGGTCATCATTGGCAGCCTGATGTATATGATTGAGGGAGAAGCGAATGGCTTCACCGATATCCCCAACAGCATTTATTGGGCGATTGTGACCCTGACCACGGTTGGTTATGGGGACATCTCACCACAAACCCCGGTTGGTAAGATTTTGGCTTCGCTGGTGATGTTCCTCGGTTATGGCATCATTGCTGTTCCGACCGGCATTGTAACTGTTGAAATCTCGCAGACTGCCAAGCGTACTGTCAATACGAATGTCTGTCCTTCCTGTTCGCTCGAAGGTCACGATTCGGATGCCAGGTTCTGTAAATATTGTGGGGAAAAGCTG
>DAOUGX010000627.1:0-3300 GCA_034428855.1 Anaerolineaceae bacterium
CTGGGAAAAATGGCATTTATGATCCCGGGTGGTGTGGGTGTAATTGAGAGTACTATGACAGGATTGTATACCGGGTTAGGTATTTCGAGTTCTGTTGCAGTGGTGGTCGTGTTAGCTTACCGAATTATCTCATTCTGGTTACCTTTATTGTTGGGATTTCCGCTTGTTTTGTATTTGGAACGAAATTCTTTTCATAAAACGCTTAAGGAGATAAAAATATGAAGAAAATTTTATTTTTCGCGCTTATTGGTTTATTTGCACTTGTTTTATTAATCCAGCTTGTCCCTTATGGACGGCAACATGCAAACCCTCCAGTCATTCAGGAACCGCAATGGGATTCTCCAAAAACACGCGAACTGGTGCAAAAAGCTTGTTTCGATTGTCATAGCAACGAGACTGTCTGGCTTTGGTACAGTAATGTGGCACCTGTCTCCTGGCTTGTTCAAAGAGATGTAGATGAAGGGAGAGAAAAACTCAACTTTTCTGATTGGGGACGTGCCCGGGAGAAAGACGAAATTATTGAAGTAATTCAAGAAGGTGAGATGCCCATGCCGATTTACTTAATAATGCATACAGAAGCCCGTCTCACCTCAACAGAAAAAGAAGCTTTAATTAGTGGTTTGCAGGCAACAATTTTTGGTCGATAAAATTGGGTTTTTTATTAGTATTGGAAAACCATTAGATTTTTAAAAAAACTTAAACAATTTTAATTATCCAGCATCATTTTTGGTCGATACTGCAGGGCTTCGGCCAGGTGGTTGGGGGAGATAAGTTCACTGCCTGTCAGGTCTGCGATGGTGCGGGCAATTTTGAGCACGCGATGGAACGCGCGCGCAGAAAGCTGCAATTGACGCATGGCAGCACGCATTAAGGTTTCTCCAGCATCATCCAGATGACAAAATTTTCGAATTTCTCCAACCCCCATATCCGCATTGGATGTCATCAGAAGTGGTTTTTGGTTTTCTTCAGAATTTTTTCCATTTTGAGCAAAACGTAGGATCTGACGTTTTCGGGCAGTTTCAACTCTTTCTCGAATGATAGCAGAAGATTCCCCCAGGCGTTGATTGGTGAGTTTGTCATATTCCACTCGTGGCACTTCTACATGAATATCAAATCGATCCAGCATGGGACCGGAGATTCGTTTCTGGTATTTCTGTACCATACCCAATGCGCAAGTACAGGGTTTTACCGGATCCCCATAAAATCCACAAGGGCACGGATTCATCGCACCGATGAGTTGGAAATTCGCCGGAAAGGTGAGGGATCCCTGTGCCCGGCTGATGGTGACAACTTTGTCCTCCATCGGTTGGCGCATAACTTCCAAAACTCGTGAGCCGAATTCTGGTAATTCATCCAGGAACAATACACCACGGTGTGCCAGTGATATCTCACCCGGGTGAGGCCAGTTACCACCTCCCACCAGACCGGCGTGACTGATGGTGTGATGTGGAGACCTGAAGGGACGTGAACGCATGAGAGGGGTATCAGAAGGGAGTTGATCAGCAACTGAATAAATGCGTGTCACATCCAGCGCTTCATCAATGGTCATGGTGGGCATGATAGAGGGTAAAGCTCTGGCCATCAGGGTTTTGCCGGATCCGGGTGGTCCGACCATCAAAACATTATGACCTCCAGCCGCAGCCACTTCCAGAGCTCGTTTGACATGTTCCTGACCTTTAATTTCCTGAAAGTCAGTCTGATATTGCAGGAGGGCTTCGTCTAATGCAAAAGATGGCTTGGGGATCTCAATTTCGATTTCTCCCCGTAGCCAATCAGCAAGTTCTCGTAAAGATTCAACGGCAATGATTTCCAGGTCTGGAATCAGGGCCGCTTCCTCAGCGTCCATCTTCGGAACGATAAGCCTATGAAAACCTTCCTGACGGGCTAAAGCTGCCATCGGTAGCACCCCACGTACATGGCGAAGGGTGCCATCCAGAGAGAGTTCACCAACCACCAGACTTTTTTGCAGTTTAACCGGATTGATCTGCTGGCTGGCAGCCAGAACACCAACCGCTATCGGTAAATCGTAGGCAGGTCCTTCTTTGCGTACATCTGCAGGAGCCAGATTGATCGTTACTCGTTTGCGGGGAAAAGTGAAACCACTGTTCTTAATCGCCGATTGAACGCGTTCACGGCTTTCCTGAACCGCTGCGTCGGGTAGACCTACAATCAACACTTTGGATTGTCCGTTGCTTGAGTCTACTTCTACTTCGATGATGACGCCGTCTAAACCGATGACGCCACAAGAAAAAACGCGGGCAAGCATTGGATTAGTTTAGAAGAGGTATGAAATTCTGTCAAATCAAAATCAGGAGAGATTTTTAATTTATCCCTTCAAAATCTTTTCAACTTCTTCCAATTCATTCTTGGTTAATTCCCATTCTGCTGCGGTGGCATTCTGGGTGACATGATCCAGGCGGGTGGCACCGGAGATAACGGATGCGACCTGAGGTTGGGCTAATAACCAGGCAATTGCCAATTCATTCATTTCGTGTCCATGTTCTTTTGCAAAAGAGATCAGTTTATCAAGAATGACATAATTATCTTTTGTCATGTATTTTTGCACATATTCGCTACTTTCACCTCTGGACCCGGTTGGAGCAGGCTTGCCTTGCTGATATTTCCCGGTCAGAAAACCTCCCGCCAAAGGGAAATATGGTATCAATGCCAAATTTTCAGATTGGCAGAAGGGAATCACTTCTTTTTCAAGCTCTCTTTCGAACATATGGTAATGTGATTGTACGGCAGTAAATGCACACCAGCCTTTGAATTCAGCCAACAGATTTGATTTTGCTAATTGCCAGGCTGCGAAATTAGAAGCACCTAGATAACGAACTTTGCCTTGCTGGATCAGATTATCCAGGGTGTGTAATGTCTCCTCAATCGGGGTTTCAGCATCCCAGCGATGCACATAATACAGATCTATGTGATCGGTTTGAAGCCGTTTTAAACTGGCATCCACAGCATTGCAAATATGATATCGGGAAGCACCACGCTGGTTGATTCCCTCTCCAGTTGGGAAGAAAAATTTTGTTGCCAGGAAGAATCTATCCCATCTTCCTTTCAAAGCATTTCCTAACACAATTTCAGAATTTCCATTTTGATACGCGTCTGCTGAATCGAGATGATTTATTCCCAAATCTAAAGCTTGATCAATGATCCGATTGACTTCGGATTGTGATGTTTTTTCAGAGCCAAAGCGATTGGTTCCGATACCAACCACTGAAAGCTTCACACCGGCTTTTCCCATACTGCGATACTTCATTGAAATCTCCTTTGGTGTTTGTTAATCTAACTTGC